>JACMKK010000055.1 GCA_014380115.1 Luteimonas sp.
CGTAAAGGCGGTCGGTATGAAGGCGGGGCATCGCAGTTCGATCGCAGGGGGCAGAGGTCAGCCGAAGCGGCCGGTGATGTAGTCCTCGGTCTGCTGCTTCGAGGGGTTCGAGAAAATGGTCTCGGTGACGTCGTGCTCGATCAGGTCGCCCAGGTACATGAAGGCGGTGAAATCCGACACGCGTGCGGCTTGCTGCATGTTGTGGGTAACGATGACGATCGTGTAGTCCTTCTTCAGCTCCTCGACGAGCTGCTCGATTCGACTGGTCGAGATCGGATCGAGCGCCGAGGTCGGCTCGTCGAGAAGCAGCACATCCGGGCGCAGCGCCACCGCGCGCGCGATACACAGGCGCTGCTGCTGGCCACCGGACAAGCCGAGGGCGCTCTGGTTCAACTTGTCCTTTACTTCCCCCCACAACGCTGCCTGGTTCAGCGCGTGCTCGACGCGGTTATTGAGGTCGGCCTTAGACAGTTTCTCATGGTGACGGATCGCGTAGGCGATGTTCTCGTAGATGGTCATCGGGAACGGCACCGGCTTCTGGAACACCATGCCGACCTTGCTGCGCAACCGGTTCATCGGATACTTCGCGCCGAGGATGTTCTCGCCATCCAGCAGCACCTCGCCACTCGCCTCCTGCTTGGGGTACAGCGCGTAGATGCGGTTGAAGATGCGCAACAACGTCGACTTGCCGCAGCCGGACGGGCCGATCATCGCGGTGACCCGCTTTTCCGGGATCTCCATGTCAATCGACTTCAGGGCATGGAACTTGTCGTAGTGGAAGTCGAGGCCGCGCGTGGCGATCTTCACCGGCGACGCCGCGCTGGCAGCGCGCTCCGTCGTCGCGAGGTTGATGCGCTGCGGGGTGCCGGGCGTGGATTGGACATCATTCATGGCAGGTTTCCAGGCGGTTTTCGTGGCGTTGTCCGCCGCGATGTTCGTGGTATTGCTCGTGTCCATGGGGGCTAGTCGTTGACGATGCGGTTGCGCAGCAGGATCGCTCGCGCCAGGAGGCTGACGAAGAGCACGAACAAGGTCAGCACCAGCGCGCCAGCCCAGGCCAGCGTCTGCCAGGATTCATAGGGGCTGCCCGCGAACTGGTTCATGACCACCGGCACGCTGGCCATCGGCTGCAGGATGTTGGCATTCCAGTATTGGTTGCCGAACGCAGTGAACAGCAGCGGCGCAGTTTCGCCGCTGATGCGTGCCAGCGCCAGCAGGATGCCGGTGACGATGCCCGCAGAGGCGCCGCGGTACAGCACCTGCACGATCACTTTCCACTGCGGCACGCCGAGCGACAGCGCAGCCTCACGCATCTGCGTGGGCACCAGGCGCAGCATTTCGTCGGTGGTGCGCACGACTACGGGCAGGACGATGAAGGCGAGGGCGATCGCGCCCGCGAGCGCCGAGAAGTTGCCGCCGGTCTGCATCACGATAAGGGTATAGACGAACAGGCCGAGCACGATCGACGGTGCCGAGAGCAGGATGTCGTTGACGAAGCGCACGATGAAACCCATCTTGCGGGCATTGCCGTATTCGGCCAGCCAAGTGCCGGCGGCGATGCCGAGCGGGGTCCCGATCAGGATCGCCAGGCCGCACATCACGGCGCTGCCGAAGAAGGCATTCAACAGGCCGCCTTCTTCCATCGGCGGCGGCGTCATCTGCGTGAACAAAGCGACGTCGATGCCGGCGATGCCCTTGGCCACCAACGTCCACAGGATCCACGCCAGAAATGCGAGGCCGAAGATCGCAGCGATGCATGACAGCAGCTGCGCAATGGCGTTGACGATCCTGCGACGACGATGCAGGCTATCGGCGGTGGCTTCCTCGCCGGCGGTGCGTTTCGTGGAGGCCAGGGCGTTCATCAGTTGCCTTCCTTGCGCGAGAGCTGCATCAGCATGAAGCGTGCGATCGCCAGCACGATGAAGGTCACGATGAACAGCACGAAGCCGAGCAGCAGCAACGCCGAGCGGTAGGTTTCCGTGGCCTCACCGAAGTCATTGGCGATGAGCGCGGCGATCGTCGTGCCCGGTTCCAGCAGCGAAGGTGAAAGACGTACCGTGTTACCGACCACGAATGCGACCGCCATCGTCTCGCCGAGCGCGCGCCCGAGCCCGAGGAAGATGCCGCCGATCACCGCCGAACGCGTATACGGCAGCACGACGTCCCAGCTCACTTCCCAGCGCGTGGCGCCGAGGGCGTAGGCCGATTCCTTGAGGCGCGTCGGCACGGTCAGGAACACCTCGCGCATCACCGAAGAAATGAACGGAATCACCATGATCGCCAGCACGAAGCCGGCAGTGAGGATACCGATGCCGAGCGGCGGGCCCTGGAACAGGATGCCGATACCCGGGATCGTGCCCATGTGATCGTTGATCCACGGCGTGACATATTCGGTCATCACCGGCACCAGCACGAACAGACCCCACATGCCGTAGATGATAGACGGGATGCCGGCGAGCAGTTCGATTGCGGTGCCCACGGGCCCGCGCAGCCAGCGCGGCGCGACTTCGGTCAGGAACAAGGCGATGCCGAAGCTGATCGGCACGGCGATGATCATCGCGATGATGGCGGTGACGACGGTGCCGTAGATTGGCGCGAGCGCGCCATATTTGTTCTCGACCGGATTCCATTCCGACGAATAGAAAAAGCTCAGTCCTTCCGTCTCCAGCACCGCGCGGCCACCCCACAACATCGACAGCGCCGCGCCGGCCAACGCGACCAGCACGAACACCACCGTCGCGGTGAGCGCGTAGCGGAACAGCCGGTCGGCGCGCGCATCCTTCAGATCGCGGCCGGTGGGCGCTAGGGGGACGGGTAGGGTAGTGGCGCTCATGAGGGTTGGAATCCTGCTCTTCGCTCGTCATTCCCGCGAAAGCGGGAACCCAGTGACTTTCGATACAACGACGGCAACGTCTGCAAAGTCGCGGGATCCCCGCCTGCGCGGGGATAGGACGGGCATGCCCGTCCTGGTCCCAGCAAAGCCGCGCACAAGCGCGCGGGCCGGGACGTCACTTGAACTCGCTCGCCCAATACGCTTCGATCCGCTGCACCAAGTCCGGCGGCAGTGGCACGTAGTCCAACGACTTCGCCTGTTCCTGACCGTTCTCGAACGCCCACTTGAAGAACGCGAGCGTGTCGGCGCTGCGCTTGGCGTCCTTGGGCTGCTTGTGCATCAGCATGAAGTTGGTCGCCGTGATCGGCCACGCCTTCGCGTCGGATGCGTTGGTGATCACGAGGTTGAAGTCCTTGGCACTGGCCCAGTCTGCGGTTGCTGCGGCCGCTGCGAAGCTCTCGGCGTTCGGCTGTACCCAGTTACCAGCTGCGTTCTGCAGCGAGGTGTAGGGCATCTTGTTCTGCAGCGCATAGGCGAGCTCGACATAGCCGATCGAGCCCTTGATCTGCTTGACGTAGGAAGCCACGCCTTCATTGCCCTTGCCGCCGACGCCTGCCGGCCATTGCACCGAGGTGCCTTCGCCGACCTTGGTCTTCCACTCAGGGCTGACCTTGGACAGGTAGTTGGAGAAGTTGAAGGTCGTGCCCGAACCGTCGGAGCGGTGGACGATGCTGATCTTGCCGGCGGGCAGGCCGACGCCGGGATTGAGTTTCGCGATCGCCGGATCGTTCCAGGTGGTCACCTTGCCGAGGAAGATGTCCGCCAGCAGCGGGCCGGTCAGACGCACCTGACCGGGCTGCAGGCCTTCGACGTTGATCACGGGAACGACGCCGCCGATGGCCGATGGAAACTGTCCGAGACCGGCCGCTGCGAGTTCCTCGCTTGATAGCGGCTTGTCTGACGAGCCGAAATCGACCGTGCCGGCCTTGATCTGGGCGATGCCGCCACCGGATCCGATCGATTGGTAATTGACCTTGTTACCGGTGGCCGCGTTGTAGTCCGCCGACCACCTCGAGACCAGTGGGAAGATGAACGAGGCGCCGGCACCCGAGATCGAGGCAATGACTTTGTCGCCTGCGGCGGGTGCGTCGCCGTTCCGGGTGGATGCCGGATCTGCAGCGGGCGCCTGGTTGTCGGCTGCGGGCTTGCACGCCGCCAGGGCAAGAACAATGGACAACGAGAGCAGGGCGACGTAGGTCGGCTTCTGATTCATCGGTGACTCCCGCAACTAGCTGGCCACGCGCCAGCGGATGCACCATGAAATGATGTTTTTGTTACATCGCGATGACACCAGTACCGGTGGTTCATGACGGCACAAAAAAGGCGGGCCCGGAGGCCCGCCGAAATTCTGTCAAGGAGAGGGTAGAGAGAGGCTCAGTACGGCATGTTCTGCGACCAGTACGCATCGATCTGCGTCACCAGCGCATCGGGCAGCGGCACGTAGTCGAGTGCCTTGGCCTGGGCATCGCCATTGGCGTAGACCCACTTGAAGAACTCCTTGGCGTTCTTGGCGCCAGCGGCGTTCTTGGGCTGCTTGTACATCAGGATGAAGTTGGTGGCGGTGATCGGCCAGGAATTGGCGCCCGGCGAGTTGGTCATCACCAGATAGAAATCCTTGGCATTGGCCCAATCAGCGCTCGCGGCGGCGGCCTGGAAGGTTTCATCGCTGGGATTGACGAAGTTGCCGTCGGCGTTCTTGAGTCGCGTATAGGCCATCTTGTTCTGCAGCGCATAGGACAGCTCGACGTAGCCGATGCCGCCCTTGATCTGCTTCACGTAGGCCGCGACGCCTTCGTTGCCCTTGCCGCCGATGCCGGTCGGCCACTTGACCGCCGTGCCTTCGCCGACCTTCGACTTCCAGTCGGCATTGACCTTCGACAGGTAGTTGACGAAGTTGAAGGTGGTGCCGGAGCCGTCCGAACGGTGCACGACGGTGATCTTGGTCGAAGGCAGCTGCACGCCGCCATTGAGCGCGACGATGCGCGGGTCGTTCCAGGCCTTGACCTTGCCGAGGAAGATGTCGGCGAGCAGCTCGCCATCGAGCTTCATCGCACCAGCTTGCAGGCCGGGAACGTTGACCACCGGCACCACGCCACCGATCACCGACGGGAATTGCGCCAGGCCGTGCTTGGCCAGCTCTTCGGGCTTGAGCGGTGCGTCGGACGAACCGAAATCCACCGTTGCGGCCTTGATCTGCGCGATGCCGCCGCCGGAACCGATCGACTGATAGTTGACCTTCTTGCCGGTGGTCTTGCTGTAGTCGGCCGACCACTTGGACATGACCGGGTAGACGAACGACGCACCGGCACCAGTGACGTCGGCCGCCTGCGCGGCGAGCGGCACGCTGGCAATCAAGGCGCTCGCCAGCGCGAGCGCGGCGAAACGGAAATTCAGGGTGTTGGACACGGAATGGCTCCTGAGGGGATTCGAAGCGGAAAGGTCCGCCCGGAGCGCATTACATGATCGTTGGATGACAATGCGATGTAATGCTTGTGACAGCGCGATGACAGGCCGCAGGTACGGCCTGCGATGGCGAGAAGGTCAATCCACGTAGGCGCGCGTCAGCGTATTCAGGTGCACGCGCTCGGCATCGCGCAGGAACGGGGCGATCAGCATCATCACCTGGACGATGCCCGAGCGAATCGCGGCGTGCTCGTCCTTGTCGCCGCGGACCGAGGCGTAGTTGAGCCAGAAGGTGGCCAGCACCAGGATGTTGGTCGCTGCGGCATCGAGTTCGTCGGCCGAGGCGCGCATCACGCCGGCCTGCGACAGGCCGCGCATGACCAGGTGAGCGCGGTCGTCGGCACGCTTGAGGATGCGCGCGAAGCGCATGCGCAGGCGACGGTTGCGGCTGAGGATCTCGACCAGATCGCGGTACAGGAATCGGTAGTCCCAGATGCACTCGAACACGAGGTGCAACTGCAGCCAGATGTCTTCCAGTTCCGGCAGCCGCCCGCTCGGCGCGGCGAGCGCGCCGTCCATGCGCTCCTCATAGCGCGCGAACAGGTGCTCGATGATGTCGTCCTTGTTGCGGAAGTGGTAGTACAGGTTGCCCGGGCTGATCTCCAGCTCGTCGGCGATATGGTTGGTGGTGACGTTGGGCTCGCCCTGCGTGTTGAACATCGCAAGCGAGGTGTCGAGGATGCGCTGGCGGGTCTGCCGCGCCATGGAAGAGGTCTTCCTCCGACTCAGCCGGACAGTTTCTTCACGAAGTCGATGTATTTCTGCTTGGCCTCGTCCGGCGCGGTGCCCTTGAGCTTGCCCCAGGCCTCGTACTTGGCGGTACCGACGAAATCGAAGAATCCGGGCTTGTCGCCGCTGACGTCGCCCTCGGAACCCTGCTTGTAGAGCGCGTACAGGCGCAGCAACGTGTCGTTGTCGGGCCGTTCCTTGAGGTCCTTGACGTCCTTCGAGGCTTGTTCGAAGCGGCTTTGCAGATCAGACATGGTCATGCTCCCGACGAGGCGGGCATGACAGCACGCACCGCCGGAGGGGTCAATACGCCGGGGAATTGTCGGCGGCGCCCGCCTCTGGCACCGTAGGCCACGAGCGCGCCGCCGCGGCGCGCCAGACAAGATGTCCGACCTCGGTCGGACGCAGGAGCGCAGCGCATGAGCTATTTCGTCACCGGGGCCACAGGATTCGTCGGCCGCTTCCTGGTCAGCAACCTGCTCAAGCGCAAGGGCACCATTTATGTGCTGGTGCGCAAGGACTCGCAGAAGAAGCTCGACGCGACCGCGAAGAAGATGGGCTGGGACATGAAGCGGATCGTCCCGGTCGTCGGCGACATGACCGCGGCGAAGTGCGGCGTCAGTGCCGCCCAGGTCCGCACGCTGTCGGGCAAGGTCAAGCATTTCTTCCACCTGGCGGCGATCTACGACCTGAGTGCCAGCGCCGAGAGCCAGCGCGCGGCCAATGTCGACGGCACCCAGCATGCGCTCGACCTGGCCGCGGCGATCCAGGCGGGTTGCTTCCACCACACCAGTTCGATCGCGGCTGCAGGCCTCTACCAGGGTGTCTTCCGCGAGGACATGTTCGACGAGGCCGAGGGCCTGGACGATCCCTACCTGCGCACCAAGCACGATTCTGAAGGCCTGGTGCGCAATGAGAAGCGCATTCCGTGGCGCGTCTACCGGCCCGGCATGGTCGTAGGCCATTCGCAGACCGGCGAAATGGACAAGATCGACGGCCCGTACTATTTCTTCACCTTCCTCAAGAAGCTGCGCGAGATGCTGCCGCCGTGGATGCCGACGCTCGGCATCGAAGGAGGGCGCATCAACATTGTGCCGGTGGATTTCGTAGTCGATGCGATGGACCACATCGCCCACAAGCCGAAGCTCGACGGCCATACCTTCCACCTGACCGATCCGGAGCCGATGCGCGTCGGCGAAGTGCTCAATACCTTCGCACGTGCCGGCCATGCGCCGGAAATGACGATGCGTATCGACGCGCGCATGTTCGCGTTCGTGCCGAGCGGCATCCGTGGCGCGGTCGGCAACCTGCCGCCGGTGCGGCGTTTCATCGGCATGCTGCTGCGTGACTTCAGGATCCCGAAGGAGGTGATGAAGTTCATCACCTACCCGACGCGTTTCGACACGCGCGAAGTCGAGCGCGCCCTGAGGGGCAGCGGCATCGTGGTGCCGAAGCTCGATGGTTACGCCTGGCGGCTATGGGATTACTGGGAACGCCACCTGGACCCGGATCTGTTCATCGACCGCACGCTGAAAGGCAAGGTCCGCAACAAGGTCGTCGTCATCACCGGCGGCTCGTCCGGCATCGGCCTGTCGACCGCGCAGCGCGTCGCCGAGGCCGGCGCGGTCACCGTGATCGTTGCGCGCGGCGAAGAGGAGCTGTTCAAGGCCCGCGACGAGATGAAGAAAGCCGGCGGCAAGGTCTTTGCCTATACCGCCGACCTCGCCGACATGGCCGACTGCGACCGGCTCGTCGCGACGGTGCTCAAGGAGCACGGCCACGTCGACGTGCTGATCAACAACGCCGGACGCTCGATCCGGCGCTCGATCGAGCTCAGCTACGATCGCTTCCACGACTTCGAACGCACCATGCAGCTCAATTACTTCGGCAGCCTGCGCCTGATCATGGGCTTCATGCCGACGATGACGCACCGGCGCAAGGGTCACATCATCAATATCAGCTCGATCGGCGTACTCGCCAATTCGCCGCGGTTTTCGGCCTACGTCGCTTCAAAGGCGGCACTGGACGCCTTCAGCCGTTGCGCACAGGGCGAGTTGTCGGGCAAGGGCATCAGCTTCACCACGATCAACATGCCGCTGGTGAAGACGCCGATGATCGCGCCGACCAAGATGTACGACAGCGTGCCGACGCTGACGCCGGAGGAAGCGGCCGACCTGCTGGTCAAGGCGATCATCGAGAAGCCAAGCCGGATCGCGACCCGGCTGGGCATCTTCTCGGCGCTGATCAACGCGATCGCGCCGAAGGCCTACGAGGTCATCATGAACACCGCGTTCGAACTGTTCCCTGACTCCGCCGCGGCCAAGGGCGACAAGAAGGCGCTGAAGGAAGAGCACGCGAGCAATGAGCAAATCGCGTTTGCTTCGCTGATGCGCGGCGTGCATTGGTAACCGTTCCGGAGCAGCCCGGAAATCATTCGTCATCCCGGTTTTCGCAGGGATGACGAGCGAAGGTCCTGCTACGGGATGCTCAATACGTCCTGCACTGCAGGAACCGCACCGGCGCGCCGCTTTCAGGCGGCGGCGTGAGCTGCACGCGCGAAGACGCCAGCGCCGGGTAGCGTTCGACCAGCGGGCAAATGTCATCTTTGGCATCGCCCTCGACGCGCAGAAGGTAGACCTGCAGCGTCGATTGCGTGGCCCAGATCGCACGATCGACTTCGGGCAACGTCGAGATTGCGCTGGCGATGTCGGCGCGCTGGCGTTCAAGAACAGCCGGATCGGAGACATCCGCCGGCGCGGGTCGCGTGCTCGGATCGATGGCCGCGATCGCAGGCGCGGGAGCTGGTGCGGCGGCCGGCGAATCGGAGGCCGGCGCGGCCGGCGTTGGCGCAGCGGGACCGGTGTCGATGCGGCCGGGGTCAGGGCTGGCGTCGTCGCAGAGGCTGTGTTGTTGCTTTCGTCGCCGCCTGACAGCGCCGCAATCATCACGATCGCGACTAGCAATGCGACCAGCCAGACCAGCAGAACCTGCTTACGCGCGCGTTGTCGCGCTTCGGCCTCGATGCCGAGGCGCTGCTCGACAGGAACCAGGTCGCGCAGTTCCGGCCACAGCGTGGGGCCGTCGAGCAATTCGATGTGCTGCAGCTTCGCGACCGGCCGTGCGTCGTCCGAGACGCGTCCCTGCGTGAGCAGCAAGCCGCCGGCCAGGCCATGCAGGCGGATCGTGTCCGCCATTTCGGTCAATGTCGACGAACCCAGCACGAAGGCGCTGCCGTGCTTGCACGACAACAGCCAGCGCCTGCCTTCCCGCTCCAGGATGTATTCACTGTCGTCGCGGGTGGCGTCTTCGTCGAACACGCGCGCGTAGCCACGGCGGGTGAGTGCGCCGAGCACCACGTTGATGAAATCACGCCAGCTCATGCCGGCCAGTGCCGAGAGACCGGCGGCGTTTTCATCGCGCGGCAGGCGGACCTTGAACAGATAAAGGGTGATCGCTGCGCCCAGCAGCACGACCACGATCAGCGGAATGACCCAATGCGTTCCTGCGCCCACGATGCCTCCCTTGAATCGAACGGAGGGCAGGATAGTCGAATCGAACCGGCGTGGCGTGAGCGGCAGCCTGCCGCACGCGGACTCGGCATCAACAAGAAGCCCGCCAACCCGAAGTCGTAAGGGGAGGGAAGCATACGAGCTTCATGCGGGCTGGCGGGCTGAACGGTGCAGTCCATGCGGACTGCGGGCGCGCTGAAGGCGCCCTGGATGCTGCGGACCTTATCCGCCCGGCTTGGCGCGCTTGCTGGCCTGCTTCGCGGTCGACGTGGTCGTCTTCTTCGCTGCAGCCTTGCGCGGCGCTGCCTTCCTTGCCGCGGGCCTGGCGGTGGCGCCGCTCTGGCGGCGCAGTTCGGCGGTCAGCGATTCCACGCGCTTGCTCAATTCGCCGAGGTCATCGCGGCTCGGAACACCGAGCTTCGTCAATGCGCGCTGCACGCGATCCTCGAACACTTTCTCGAGGCGATCCCAGGTATCGGTGGCGCGTTCGCGCGCCTGGCCGACGCGGTTCTCGACCACGTCGCGGACCTGGTCGGCACGGCCACCGGCGAACTTGCGTGCGGTTTGCTCGAAGTTCAGGCCTTCCTTGACGAGTGCGTCGAACAGCTTGCCGCCTTCGGCCTGGGCGCGACCGAAGGCGCCGACGCCTGCCAGCCAGACCTGTTGCGCGGATTCGCTGAGCGTCTTCGACAGTTGCTCCGCCCGGGCCTGGGCACCGCTGCTGCCGGCGGAGGTTTTCTTGGACGCTTTCTTGAACTTGGCCATGCTGCCCTCCAGGCGGACGTGTCTTGCGTTGTGGGGCAGGATGGC
>JACMKK010000409.1 GCA_014380115.1 Luteimonas sp.
CTGCGCCCGCGCCGCCTTGGCGTCGTCGTAGGCGAACGTGTCCTCGTCCATGTAGATGCGCTGGCTGATCTCGAGCTGCACCGCATCGATGCCGCCGCCCGGGTCGCCGTAGTGGCGGGTGATGTAGCCGCCTTTGAACCGTCCATTGGCGATGAAGTCGTACTCGTCCTGCGCCGCGAGCACGCCTTCGAGGCGCGACTGCAGCTGCGGCGAACAACTGGCGTCGTTTGCGGTGCCGAGATTGAGGTCGGGCAGGCGCCCGTCGAACAGGAACGGCAGTTCGCCCTTGATCGAATGGCCTTCCCACAGCACCGCGCGGCCATGGACGGCGCGCAAGCGATCGAGTTCGCCGCGCAACGCATCGTGGTACGGGCGCCAATAGCGCTCGACGCGCGAGCGGACTTCGGCTTCGCCGGGTGCCTCGCCGTCGCAATAGACCGGCTCGCCGGTGAATTGCACGATGGGGCACAGTCCGGTGGTGTTCTGGCCCGGGTACAGCGAGACGTCGTCCTCGGACCTGTTGAGGTCGACCACGTAGCGCGAATGCGTCGGCACCAGCACCGACGCGCCCAGCTCGCGCGCAAAGGCGTACAGGCGCGCGACGTGCCAGTCGGTATCGGGCACGCGCTGCGCGCTGCGGGTGAGGCGCATTGCGATGTCGTCGGGAACCCGCGTGCCGTCATGCGGCAGGCTGACCAGCAACGGCGCAGTGCCACGATGCAGCGTGCAGATCGCGTCGTTGCCGCGCGTCATGGCTGCAATCGCCGGCGGAAGAAATCCATCGTGCGCCTGTGCACGTCGAGCCACGTCGCATGGCGCAGGAAGAAATGCTCCTCGTCCGGCAGCACCAAGGTCTCGACCTCTACGCCACGCTCGCGCAGGCGCGCGACCAGGTCGGCGCTCTGCGCAAACTTCACCGCGTGGTCGTCGTCGCCATGCACCAGCAGCAGCGGCGAGCGCCAGCCGTCGAGGTGCGTCACCGGCGATGATTTCCCGGCAAGTTCGAGCTCGTTCGGGAGCAGGCCCCACAGCCCGCTGTTGTCGCCGCCTTTCGCGCTCTCGCGCCAGTCATGCACGCCGTGGCGGTCGGCACCGGCCGCGAACAGGTCGGAGTTGCGCGCCAGTGCCTGCGCGGTGAGGTAGCCGCCGTAGGAGCCGCCATAGATGCCGATGCGCTTTTTATCGACCTCTGGCAGGGCGGCGAGATAGGCATGCGCCGCCAGCACGTCCTGGTATTCGCTGGCGCCGCGCGGGCCCTGCTTGTCTGCGCGGCGGAACGCCTGTCCGTAGCCGATGCCGCTACGGAAGTTCAGCGCCAGCACGACGAAGCCCTGGCTCGCGAGCCACTGGTTGTTGGCGTAGTCGTGGTAGTAGTAATCGCCGTAGTGCCAACCCGGAAGCATCTGCCGGATCGGTCCGCCGTGCACATAGACGATGGCCGCGCGCTTGCCGGTGGCCTGGCCGCGCGGCTCGAACAGTTGTCCATGCACTTCCAGCCCATCGGCGGCGCGGAAACGCACCGTCTTCGGTTCCACCAGCGCGTCCAGCGGAAAGTCATTCGGCAACGTCGCCGGAAAAATGCGCCGTGCCTCGCCGCCACCGCGCGGCAACACCGCGATGGCGGTCGGCAGTCGCGCATCCGCATGACGAAACGCCAGCCAGGTGTCGCCATGCAGCGGCAGCGCGTCGGTGGCGATGTCCGGCAGCGCGCTCAGGCGGCGCTGCATGCCGCCGCGCGCGTCGACCTCGAACAGCTGCCTGCGTTCGATGTCGTCGCAGTTGCCGCTGAACAGCAACGCGCCGTCGTCGGCGAGCGTGGCCGCTTCGGCCTCACAGGCGCCGCGACTCAACGCCGTGACCGCGCCGCCGTCGGCAGTCACTGATTGCCAGTGCAGCCAGCCGCCCTCTTCGCTGGCGAACACCACGCGTCCGTCGCGCGCGAATTGCAGCGGCGCGTTGACCGCGAACTGCGCGTAACCACCGGCACTGGCACCGGAGCGATGCAGGCGTCGCGCCTGCCCGCTTGCGGCGTCGGCGATCCAGACCTCGAAAGGATTCGCCGTGGTCAGGTTGAAGACTTCCCCCGCCTTCGTGCCCGCACTCCGCAGAAAGGCAATCTGGCGACCATCCGCCGACCAGGCCGGGGCAGCATCGCGATTGAAGTCCGGCGCGATCCAGCGCACGCGGCGCGCGGCGAGATCGAGCACGCCGACGAAGCCGTGGTCGCCGCGGTCGCTGACGAACGCCAGCTGCTTTCCGTCCGGCGAGAACGCGCTCGCGGCGTTGCTGCCGCGCACCTTGAGCAAAGCCTCGACGCACCAGGACGGCGCCGGCCGCTTGCTTGAAACGGGATGACAGCCGATGCCGGCCTTGCCCTGCACGAGCAGCGCATCGCCCTGCGGCGCGAACAGCGGCGACTTGCCGGATGCGACAAGCCGCGGTGTCCCCGCGCCCTCGGTCGCCACGATCCAGACCGCCTGCTCGGCACCGTCGGGATCGCTATCGGGATTGCGGGAAGCTCCCGTGGCATCCGGGTTGCTGCCGCGCACATAGGCCAGCCAGCGGCCATCGTCGCTGAGGCGCAACGAGGACAGCGCCTGTCCGTCGTCGTCGCCATAGGCCGTCAACTTGCGCGGTACGAATTGCGGCGCGCGCGCGACCCAGGCATTGCGCACACCGCGCTCGTTCGCGCTCCACGCGATCACTTCGGCACGCGCGGCCGCGACCGGCGGATCGGGGATCGGGGCGCTGAGCAGGTCGGCAATTTCGACGGCCTGCGCCATGGGCGCGGCGCACAGCAACAACGACAGCGCAGCGATGTTTCGCGAAGGGATCATCGTGTTTCCTTTTTGCGAAATCGGGGCGGGCTCAGCAAAGCTCACCGCATCAGCACGATTTCCTCGGCGCTGGTGGGATGGATGGCGATGGTGTCGTCGAGGTCGCGCTTGCTGATGCCGCGCTTCAACGCCACCGCGAAGCCCTGCAGGATCTCGTCGGCGCCCTCGCCGAGCAGGTGGATGCCGACCACGCGCTCGTCGTCGCCGACGCACACCAGCTTGAACAAGCTGCGCTGCGGCGAATCGGCCAGCGCGTGCAGCATCGGGCGGAAACCGGCGCTATAGGTTCGAACGCTATCGCCGTATCGATCGCGAGCTTCCGCTTCGGTCAGGCCGATCTTGCCGAGCGGCGGATGCGCGAACACGATCGTCGGGATGTTGTCGTAATCGAGACGTGCGTCGGGCTGGCCGCCGAACAGGCGATCCATCAGCCGCCGCGCGGCCGCGATCGCGACCGGCGTCAGCGCGACGCGGTCGGTGACGTCGCCGATCGCGTGGATGCCGTCGACATTGGTGCGCTGGCGATCGTCGACGAGCACGTGGCCCTGCGCGTCCGTCATCACGCCGGTGTGCTCGAGGCCCAGGTCGCCGCTGTTCGGCCTGCGCCCGGTGGCGAAGATGACGCTGTCGAAAAGCGGGCTGTCAAAAAGCGGGCCATCGAGCGAATCGGGTTCGACCGCTTCGCGCGTGCGCACGACGATGCGCTCGCCGTCCGCGGTCAGCGCCGTGACGTGCGCGCCGAAATGCGTGCGCGTGCCGTAATGCAGGCAGTCGTCGACGAACTGCGCGGTCAGGTCCTCGTCGAATCCATCGAGCAACTGCTGGCCGCGCACGAACAGCTCGACGCGGCTGCCGAGCGATTGCAGAACCCCCGCAAGCTCGACCGCGATGTAGCCGCCGCCGACGATCGCCACACGCGCAGGCGCGCTGCACAGATTGAAGAAGCCATCGGAATCGATGCCCAGTTCGGCGCCAGGGAAATCGGGACGCCATGGTCGGCCGCCTGTCGCGATCAGGATCTGCGGCGCTTGCAGCTTCACGCCATCGCCAGTTACTACGGTGTCGCTGGCGATGAAGCGCGCATGCGTCGGCATCAGCGCCACGCCGGCGGCGTCCAGGCGCTGCCTGTAGCTGGTGTGGATGTTGCCGATGTAGCGCTGGCGGTGCGTGGTGAACTCGCGCCAGTCGAGCACCGGCGGCGGCAACGTGAAACCGAGCTGCGCCGCCATCTCGATGCGCGTGGAGAGTTCCGCTGCCAGCCACATCGCCTTCTTCGGCACGCAGCCGACATTGACGCAGGTGCCACCCAGTTCGCCGGCCGAGAGCAATACCACGCGCGCGCCGTAGTGGCTGGCGCGGAACGCCGCGGCGAGCCCGCCGGAGCCGCCGCCGATGACGATCAGGTCGAAGTCCATGCGCGCGCTCATGCGGCTTGCACCTGGCGCTGCACGGCGAAGCGTTGCGGCGCGTACGGCGTCGGGTCGATGGCGGATTCGCGACCGCAGATCAGGTCCGCGACCAGGGTGGCGGTGCCGGTGCTCATGCTGACGCCGAGCATGCCATGCCCGGTGGCGAGCCAGAGGCGATCGCGGCCGGGTACACGACCGATGATCGGCAGGTCATCCCAGGTCATCGGACGCCAGCCAAACCATTCCTCGCGCTTCACCGGGCCGACCGGTTCATGCAGGTACTCGGCGGCGCTGCGTTCCAGTGCATCGAGGCGTCGGCGATTGAGCGTGCGATCGTAGCCGGAGAATTCCATGGTACTGCCAAGCCGGTAGCCGCTGTCCCAGGCCGTGACGCAGACGCTGCGCTCGAACAGCACGATCGGCCGCTGCGGCGCGAGCGCTGGCCGGTCGTACGTGATCGAGTAACCCTTGCCGGGCTGGATCGGCAGCTTCGCCAGTTGCAGCGATTTCGCCAGCGTCGGCGACCACGCGCCGGTCGCGATCAGCACGTCGCGGCCGCGGAAATCGCCTTGCGTCGTCGCCACTCGGATCGCGCCCGCTTCATCGGCGACGCCGCGTACTTCGCATTGCTCGACGATCTCGCCGCCGGCCGCACGCACCGCTTTCGCAAGCGCGGCCACGTAACGATCCGGGCGCAGGCGCGCGTCGCCCGGAAAACGCACCGCGCCGACCACGCCATCGCGCAACGCAGGTTCCTGGCGCAGGTAGGCGACGCCGTCGATGCGTTCGGAGGCCACGCCGAGCTTCGCCAACGGTTCGAGTTCCTCGCAGAAATGTGCGAGCGTGCCGGCATCGCGGAACACGTAGTCGACGCCGGACTCGGCGAACTCGCAGTCCAGTCCATGACGCGCGATCCATTCCGGCAGCGCCTGCCGCGACGCATTGAGCAGCGCGGCCTTGGCGACCATCGCGGTCTGCCAGTCGCGTTCGTTGCAGCGCGAGGCGAAGCGCGCCAGCCAACTCCACAACGCAGGATCGAAGCGCGGTTTGAGATAGAACGGCGCATCCGGCGTCAGCATCCAGCGCAATGCCTTGGCGACCTTGCCGGGCGCGGGCAGCGGCGCGGAATGGCTTGGCGTGATCGTGCCGCAGTTGCCGTGCGAACTGCCGCAGCCTGTCGTGCCTGCTTCGAGTATGCGCACGCTGCGTCCGGCCTCGAGCAGCGCGAGCGCGCTGGCCAGGCCGATCACGCCGCCACCGACAATCAGGACATCGCGCCGATCGTTCATCCGTTCAGTGTAGCGAATCGATTCAGCGCATCGCCGGCCTGCGCCCGTACGTCGCCCAGCGCCACAACCATTCGACCGGACCGAATCGAAACCGGCTCAGCCACCAGCGACTGAACACCAATTGCAGCGCGAACACCGCGATTACCAACGCGAACTGCCACGCACGGCTCACTTGCCCCCACAAGCCCAGTCCGTACTGATAGAACAGCAGCGTCCCGACCACCGACTGCAACAGATAGTTGGTCAGCGCCATCCGTCCCGCCGGAGCCAGCCAGCGCTTCATCCAGGGACCTGCCCTGCTGTCGAGGAAGGTCACGATGGTCGCGCCATAGGCCAGCGCCAGGATCAGCGAAGCCATGAACAACGTGGCCAGCTGGAAGGCCCCGGGCAGACGTATGCGGGTGGGTGTCGCGGTGCCCAACTGCACACTGATCGCCATCAGTGCAAAGCCCGCCAACAGGCCCCAGTTGCGCATGCGGCGGAAGTCGCCCTGGTGTTTGCGGATGTTCCACAGCGCGCCGCTGCGGACGATCGCGGCACCCAACAAGAAGATGCCGAGCGTCCAAGGCATCGTCGCGAAGGTGGACACAACCTGCGCAGCGGTGTCCTGCAAGCGCTGGTCGACGGCTTGCCGATAACTGCCTTCGCCGTAGGCCTGTTCCGCGCGGTTGCGTACGGCCATGTCTTCAGCCACGGAGGCGGCGATTTCGGCCTGGCGTTCCGGTTTGAGCGGAAGGTCCGCCCGCGCGGTTCCGCGAATGCCGAATGCGAGCAGCAACAGCAGCGGTGCCGCATACAAGGCGATTCCCCATTGCGCCAGATGCGCAGCGGACATCGGTGGCGGCTCGGCCTTGTCGCGCCAGCGTCGCCACGCTCGTCGGGTCTGGCGCGCGACCAGCAACAACAGGGCCGCAATGGCATAGGTCAGCAGGATGTCGCCGGACCAGATCAGCACTGCATGCAGGACGCCGATGGCGAGCAGGGCCAGGGTACGTCTCAGATAGATCAGGACGAAGGGACGACCGGCCCGGTCGGCACGATCGATCATCACGGTGAACCCCATGCCGAACAACAACGCGAACAAGGTCCAGAACTTGTTCTGGACGAAAAAGTAGGTTGCCCATTCGACCGCATAGTCCAGGCCGCGCGCCGCCGAATCGATGCCGGCAGCGTTGATGTCCTGCAGCGGCCGGGTGAAGAACTCGATGTTGAGCAGGAAGATGCCCAGCAACGCGAAGCCACGCATGACGTCCATGGCGTCGATGCGTTCGCTTGGCGCCGTCGGAGCCAGCGACGACGTCTGGGACGTTCTGGTCATGGAGTTCCCCGGCAAGGGCACTACTCCACCACGTGGGCCGACCGTTTGCTAAGTGACGGTGGTCATGCGCGGCGCCAGAAAGACGAACGGCCCGCGCACGGGCCGTTTTGCAAAGCGCGCCTCGCGGCCACTTTCAGTGCTGGTGGCCGCCCTCGCCATGCACATGGCCATGCGCAATTTCCTCGGGCTTGGCTTCGCGCACTTCGACCACTTCGATGTCGAAATGCAGGTCCTTGCCCGCCATCGGATGGTTGAGGTCGACGTCGACCACGCTCATGCCGACCTTCTGGACGGTCACCGCGCGCTGGCCGAAGTTGGTGTTGAGCACGACCTGCATGCCGGGTTCGAGGCGCTGGCCGCTGAAATGTTTCTTCGGTACGCGCTGGCTGAGGCCGTCGCGCTTCTCGCCGTAGGCATCGGCGGCGGCCACGTCGACGCCGAAGCTCTCGCCCGCCTCGCGACCCTCGAGTGCCTTCTCCAGGCCCGGGATGATGTTGCCGTGGCCGACGAGGATCGACAGCGGTTCACGCTCCTTCGAGCTTTCCATCGGCTCCTGGCCGGCCTCGGACACCGTGTAGTGGAACTGGACGACGCGGTCTTTCTCGATCTTCATTGCGAATACCTTTGCCTGGGCCATGGCGCACGCGCGGCAGGGCTGCTTGTGCGGAAGAAGGGGGTTCGGCCAAGATGCGGCCCGTGAACGCGGCGCATTATCCCGGCTCTGCCCAGTCCGCGCCAAGCGCCCTGCGCGGGCCGACGTGGAAAGTCGTGACCGGCCTGCTCGTGTCCCTGGCGATTGCGGGTTGCGGACGCGACGACGTCCGCCCGACACCGCGACGCGGCGCGGTCGTCCCGCAACGCGACTGGCCGACCGTCGTGCCCGCCGATCCGGCTTCCGCCAATGCCGTGCTCATGCGCGCGATCAGCCTGGTCGGCACGCCGTACCGCTACGGCGGCAACACGCCCGAAGGTGGGTTCGACTGCAGCGGGCTGGTCAACTACGTCTATCGCGACATGCTCGATCTCAAGCTGCCGCGAACCTCGCGCGACCTCGCCGCGTGGCAGGGACCGAAGATCGCCCCCGAGCGCCTGGCCACCGCCGACCTGGTCTTCTTCGGCAGCGGCGGACAGGTCAGCCATGTCGGCATCTATGTCGGCGAGGGGCGTTTCGTACACGCCCCCAGCACCGGTGGCACCGTGCGGCTGGATCATCTGGATGGCAGCTACTGGCGCGACCACTACAGCGGCGCCAAGCGGGTCCTGCGCTGAAAATGTGAGCAAAATCACATACTTCTTCACGGTGGCC
>JACMKK010000410.1 GCA_014380115.1 Luteimonas sp.
GCGTCGCATCGCAACGACGAGGTGCTTGATCAAGGCCGCCTGCACGTAGTCAGTGCATGCGACCGAGACCGTCAAGCTCGCCGTCGCGGGCTCAAAATTCAGGTGCGTGGCAACCGTGGCCCGTACTTGATCGAGAGCTTGTCGAAGCGGGCCGAGCAGCTCCAACGCCTTGACGGTCGGTGTCATCCCGCGCTGCGCAGGGATCAGAAGAGGGTCGTCGAAGACGTCTCGCAGACGGCTCAACTGCGCACTCACCGCTGGCTGACTCAGATGCAAGCGGGCGGCCGCCCTCGTCACGTTCTGCTCGATCAGCAGGGCCTCCAACGTCACAAGCAGGTTGAGATCGAGGCGTTTGGTATCCATCGGATCGATGGTAGCGGACCGCTTTTGCGATTTCAAAGCTGGCGCGAGCCGCACGAGACTTCAGCCAGACCACAGGGGAGCAATCGACCATGTCAAAGACAGTCTTGATCATCTATGCCCAGCCCGAGCCGTCGTCGCTGACGCGGCAACTTGTGGACGTGTCCGTGGAACGCCTGACCGCGCAAGGGCACGAAGTGCTGCAGTCGGACCTGTACGCCATGCGCTGGAAAGCAACGTTTGACGAACACGACTTTCCGGAGCGGGCGAACCTTCAGCGGCTGTCGTTCGGCGCGGAGTCCGCGCATGCCTTCCGCCATCGTCGCCAGACCGCAGACGTGGCGGCAGAACAAGACAAGGTGCTAGCGGCAGACGCCGTGATTTTCCAGTTCCCGCTTTGGTGGTATGGCATGCCGGCAATCATGAAGGGATGGATCGATCGCGTTTGGGCAGCGGGACTCGCCCACGGCTACAAGGGCGCGGGCAACGCCTACCGCTATGGAGAAGGAGCCTTCAAGGGAAAGCGGGCGATGTTGTCAGTGGCTGTCGGTGGGCCCGCCGAGGATTACGCGCCACGCGGAATCAACGGGCCACTCGAGCAACTGCTGTTTCCGATCACACACGGCTCGCTCTATTTCCCAGGGTTCGACGTGCTGCCGACGTTCGCTGTCTACGGAACCGGTGCCTTGACGGCGGCCGGTGCTGCCGCGGCCAAGGAGGCTTGGCGCACCCGCTTGCAGGGCTTGTTCGAGGACGAACCCATTCCGTTTCGTCCGCAGAACGGGGGTGACTACACCCGCACCAATGAGCTCAAGCCGCACGTGGCCGCTGGCCAGACCGGCCTCACGGCGCATATCGCTGGGGGCCAAGCAACGCAGACGCAGCCCCTGGAAGCTGAGGTGCTGTCATGAAAACCTTCGTGATCTTGACGCGTCGCGCCGATGGCGCGGCAGAGGATTTGAAGCGACTGGCGAAGCCGGAGGTCTTGCACGTGTGGCGAGGTTTCGCAGACGGCATCGTTCGCGCAGTGCATGGGCTGGCCGACGGTCCGGGTGCTGCGCTCGAGTTGGAGTCCGGCACCTTCGAAGAAGTTCGTCACTACATCGAGGCACTCCCCTACGTCAAACAGAATCTGCTGCACGTGCAGTACTGCGCGCTGAAGCCTTTCTCTGGCTACGAGGGACTCCTGTCTTCCTGATCAATGAGCTGTGCATGCGATGCGCAGCACGGGCCAATCGCTAACGAGGGTTTTGTCATGCAGTTGCAATCGATCCAACCGGCGAACCTGTGGGATTCGTCGCCTTATCTGTTCAGCCAAGTCGTCCGGGTCGATGCGCCCCGGGGCTTGGTCTTCATCGCCGGCCAAGTGGCGCTGGCCCCAGACGGCTCACTCGTGGGCGCAGGTGATGTCGATGCTCAGCTCCGGCAGGTCTTCGCAAACCTTCGCGCCGCTGTTGGCGGCGTTGGAGGGACGCTGGACAACATCGCCAGCCTCACCGTGTATCTCAAGGACATCGCGCACCACCCCAACTACCTGAGGGTGCTGGCCGACGAGTTCGCCGACCGACGGCCTGCGGAGACTCTGCTGCAGGTCGCCGCGCTCGGATTGCCCGAACTTCTCGTCGAAGTTCAGGCCATCGCCGTCCTTTGACGATCGCGTCGCGAAACCAGACGTCACTCGCAAGAGCCGATGACGATGACTTGGTTTGTGAGCGGCTGCAAATTGCCTCCTCGAGGGCGATGGCGACCGATGGGAACCACTTCCGCGCCGCTCGGTGAGTTCGAATGTCGTGGCCTGCCCCGCCGGGGTGGGCCTAAAGACGAGTAGCGACGACACCCTTCGTTGCGCTTTCGGCTGGAGCAGCGCTTCCTAAGCTGGCGTCCACGGACGCAACGCTCGAGTCCGCGCGTTCGCGTCCTGCTCTTCGAGAGCGGGGATCCCGGGCAGGCGCCAAGACGGTGGTGGAAGTCCAGGACGCGTCGCACGTCTTCATGGTCTCCCCCCGACAAGGCGGCCACGCACATCGTCGAGACGGCACGTCAGCCGTCACAACTCCCCACCCCCAACCGCAACAAAGGAAGTAGTCATGAAACTCCGCAGTGGTCTCGCTTCGCGTCTTCGTCCCGGAGACTCGGTGCACGTTCTGATCGACCAACAGTCGTACCAGCACGCCAATTTGAACAGCCGCCGAAGCCGGTACGCCCCCCTTTGCCTGTCACTCGCCGCACTGCTCGTCGGCCTGTCCGGCTGCATGTCGGGCGCTGAGCGCCGGCAAGTCAACGTCGAGGAAGACGCCCGAACCTGTGCCAGCTTTGGCTCCGACTACGGTTCGCCCGCGTACGCCGAGTGCATGCTCGCCCAGCAGCGCCGGCGCGATGTCAAGCAGCGCGAGTCGCTCGAGAAGACCCGCATGACATCGGAGATAGCCAGGGACGCCCAGATCATGGCCGATCGCGCACGCAAACAACGCTGTGAACGCGATCCGAACCGGAGCGAGTGCGGGCCAAAGGATCGCTAGTGCGCCTCACGGTGCTGCCGTTCGCGGCGCACGACGGCAGCCGGCCTGCGGCGCGCGGATTGCTGTGCTAGCCGTCGTTTGACGTTCCATACGCCCATACACCGGACGTGCCCAGCGCCTTCTCAAACGCCTTGCCTCCACGCCCGCGTATCCACGATTCAAAGGTCTGCAGCCCAGGGTGGATCCGCCGCAGCGCTGCGAGGTCGGCTTGGCCGGCCAGAACGCCGGCGTCCAGCAAGTCAGCGAGGCGCCGCAGGAAGGTGTTGCCCGCCAGTACCTCATCAGAGAAGCGCGAGTAGGCAATGGGGCGGCCCGCCGCCTTGGTGAACAGGGTCTGCAGGTCGGCGCCCGTAGCACTGTCGCTCGCGATCTCGAGCGTGGCGCCGCCAAATCGCGCAGGATCTGCCAACACCGCCGCGACGATTGATCCGATATCTTGCACGGCGATGAACTGCA
>JACMKK010000411.1 GCA_014380115.1 Luteimonas sp.
GCTGGGGGCAAGGCGCGCGTAGGTGATGGCGTACGGACTGGTGCTGGCGATGACGCGCTTGGCCAGCAGTTGCTTGACCACGTCGGCCGGCGTGAGGCCCGCGACTTCGAACACGACCAGGCCGGCGGAAAGATCACCTGACATCGGCGTGTGCAACTTCACCTTGGGGTTTGCGGCGAGGCCGGCCTTGCACTGCTCGTTGAGGCTGCGGATGCGCGCGGCGACACGGGCACGGCCCATCTGCTTGTGCATGGCGAACGCGGCGGCAGTGGCCCATTGGTGTTCGTAGGCATGGAAGCCGCCGGGGCTCATGCGGTTGGCATTGGTGGGCGTGGTCGGGGCATGGTCTTTTTCCCATGCGGTGTATTGGTCGAGGTCGCTGAAACTGGGAATGGTCGGGCGCAGCCGTGCCCAGTTGTCGGCATTGGCCCAGATCAGGCCGGTGCCGCGCGGCGCGAACATCCATTTGTGCGTGCCGGCGGAGAAGTAGTCGCAGCCCATCGTGGCGATGGTCTCATCGGTGGAACCGAGGCCGTGCACGCCGTCGACGACCAGCAGCAGAGGCGGACCGCTACGTGCGCGCAATGCGCTGGCGATGTCGCGGATCGGCAGGCGGATGCCGGTGCTGGAATGTACCCAGGTCAGTCCGACCACGCGCGTCTTCGGCCCAATGCTCTTGAGCAGGTTGGCGATGATGGAGGCGGTGCTGGCGTTGGCCGCCTCATCGAATAGCGTGATCTTGCGCATCGTCGCGCCGGCGCGGCCGGTAGCCAGCCGGATCGACTCGTGATGCGAGTAGTGGTCGTGCGTGGTGCACAGCACTTCGTCGCCCGGCTGCAGCGGCAAGCCGTGGTAGACCAGCGCCAGTCCCGTGGTGGTGTTGCCGGTGAGGCAGACATCCTGCGGGCGGGCGCCGAGGTAGTCGGCGATTTGCGTTTGTACCTGCAACGGCAGGTTGTGGGCATCGTCCTCGAACAGACCCTGCTCGAGCACGTGGAACGGATTGCGGTCGATCGCGCGCCGGTAGCCGTCGATCGCGGCTTGCACGGGTGTCGGATGACTGGCGATGAAGAAGCTCGCGAAGTGTGCGTAGGACGGGTCGAGTGCGAACTGGGCGCGGATGTTGTCCCAGTTGGAGAGATCTGGAAGCGGCGGCGTTTCGGCGGCGACGGCTGCGAGCAAGCTGCCCGGTAGCAGGCTGATGGCGCCTAGCGCGGCGGGACCGGCCAGGAATTCGCGTCGGGTGAGGGACATGGCTGTTCTCCTCCAAAGGCCGTCTGGCATCAGAAAAACGAACGCGGGAAGCCTGCGCCGGCGGACAGCGGCAGCGCGCGTGTGCGCGATTCGTGCAGGTCCGTTTCCCGCTTCCCCAACAGGGAGATACAGCGACGCGGAGAAGTGTGGGTCAAGTCGCAAACGCAGTAACTACCCGGCGTCCATAGGCAACGTGAGGCGGGCGGTGGCCCGCCTTACGCACACGGCCGGCGCGCCGGCTCAGATCGCTGTCGTCGCAGGCCAGATGTGCCGATAGCACGAAAAAGCGCACAAAACAGGCCTCCCGCAACGCATTCATTGCGCTCTATGCAGCGCCGCGTCTCGTTTTCAGGCATGCGTTCGATGGTATTTATACAGAAACCGGAGTCTTTCCACTCCCGGAGTCTGTTTTCATGCCTGATTTGCGCGCGTATTTCCCCCGTTCCGCCCGCCTGCTCTTTCTCCTGCTGCCCTTGGCCCTCGCACTCTCCGGGCAAGCCCTCGCGGCGACGTTCCATGTCCGCGTCGACGGCGGTGACGCCGTTCAATGCACCGGCCGTGCCGATGCCCCCTACTCCGGTTCCGGCTCGGCCCAGGCCTGCGCCTGGAAGCATCCGTCCTACGCCTTGCCCTCCAGCGGCAGTCCGCGCATCGCCGGCGGCGATACCCTGTTCATCGGGCCGGGCGACTACATGATCGGCTGGGGCGCGCCGGGCAGCAGCGGTGGACGCTGCAGTACCGGCGCCCGCTACAACTGCTACCTGGCTCCGGTGCCCAGCGGTCTCAGCGCCACCGCGCGCACCCGCATCCTCGGCAAGACCGACTCCAGAGGCAGCTGTATCAACCCGAAACTCTGGGGCACCGAGCGGGTGGGCAAGATCATCAATCTGGAAGGCAGCTCCTACGTCGAGGTCGGCTGCCTCGAGATCACCGACCGCAGCGACTGCGTCGAAGCACACAGCAATGCCGCGGCACGATGCAAGAGCAGTGCCGCACCCTATGGCCAGTGGGGCTCCGTCGGCGTGTCCGCCAACAATTCCCGCAATGTCTTGCTGCATGACCTGAACATCCACGGCCTCGCGCACACCGGCATTCGCGCCGGCGGTCTCGTCGACTGGGAACTCGTGCGCGTCAACATCAACGGCAACGGCTGGGTCGGTTGGGACGGCGACATCGGCGCCGGCAGCAGCAACAGCGGGCGGATCGTCATGCGGCGCATGGAGATCGCATGGAACGGCTGCGGACAACGCTGGCAGACCGGGAGCTACTGGGCTTGCTGGGCGCAACAGAGCGGTGGTTACGGGGACGGCCTCGGCACGGCCACGACCGGCGGCCAATGGTTCATCGAGGATTCCCACATCCACCACAACACCTCCGACGGCATCGACCTGCTCTATCTCGACGGCGCGCCCACCTCGTCGGTCATGCTGCGTCGGGTGCATGCCTATGCCAATGCCGGCAACCAGCTCAAGACGCGCGGCAACGCGACCATCGAAAACTCGGTCGTGGTCGGGCAATGTTCCTGGTTCAACGGTCGCGACTTCATGGTCTCCGGTGATCACTGCCGCGCGCTCGGCAACGCGCTCTCGATCACGCTCGGCGCCAGCCATGTCGCCAATATCCGCCACAACACCATCACCGGCGAAGGCGACTGCCTGATCGTGACCTCGGGCGGCAACGCGACATCGCGCGCCAATATCCAAAACAACGCCTTGATCGGCCAGAACGAATATGGCGGAGGCGGCAGCCTGACCTGCGGGCACTACGCCGACGGCAGCGCCGCCGTGTTCGCGTTCCAGGGCAACCTGTTCTGGAACGTCAAGTCCAATCAGTGTCCGGGCGGCAGCACCTGCGGCCAGTCACCACGGCTGACCAATATCACGATGGCCGGTTTCGACCCCGACCCTTTGGCGAATAGCCCGGTGATCGACCGCGCTCCTTCCGTGGGAGTGACCAACGATTTCTACCGGTGGCCGCGACCGTACGGTCCCGCCCCGGATATCGGCGCGGTCGAGGTGAGTACTCGCAGGTGATGAGTTCTCAACGGCGGGGATCTGTGCGATAGCGCGCGTTTTCCGCCGGCGATGATGCAGCCCCGACGTGGCAGGGCGGACGTCGGGGCTTGCTTGTCGTTGTGCCGGACGGCGACTTCCTTTCGAACCGGACTTCGACGATCCGACCACAGCCGCAGTAGCGCGGCATCGCGCTGACCGGGAAGCTGTCTCCGGCACCGCTGCACGGGCGACGGCCAAGGGCGCATGCCGTCACGGTACGCTTGGCGGGCAGCCCGTACGCTGGCGGGGACCAGCCTCGCCGATATCGACATGAAACCCGCCGCTCTTCCGTTCGCCATCACCCGTCGCCGTTTCGACGACGGCTGTATCGGGCACAAGGCAGGGATGAGATGACCATGTCGAAGTTCGACAGGCTGACGACTGCAGGTGCCGCCGCCTCCGCGCAAGGCGACCTGGCCGTCCGCCTGCTGCACGCTGCCACGCCTGCCGAGGTGGTCGAGGTGCTGTTGCAGGCCGATCCCCGCGCGCGGGGTGCCAGCGTGCTGTGGTCGACGCATTGGCCACGCGACATCTCCTGCCATCCCGCGCAACCGCGTGATTCCGCCGTGGTGATGACGACGATCGATGCGGTCTATGAAGCGCGCAATGGCGGCGTCCTGCCCGCCCACCTGCGCATCCTCCATGACGACGGCTATCACATGGCGGCGGTGTTGCATTGCCCGGACGGCTGTCCCGACCTGCTCGAACCGTCTGTACACCGTCTCGGCGAAGTGCTGGCGATCCAGCGCATGCAGGAGAGCGTGGCGCGTCTGGAACAGGCGGAAATGCTGCAGCGCTCGCTCTATGCGATCGCCGACATGGCCGGCTCCGACCTCGACATGCCGGACATGCTGCGCGGGCTGCACCGCATCGTCTCCGATCTGATGTACGCGGAAAACTTCTATATCGCGCTGTACGAAAGCGAGCGCGACAGCCTGCGATTTCTGTATTTCGCCGACGTGGTCGACACCCAGAACCTCGATCCCGACGAGGAAATCCCGCTGGCACAGATCGAGCGCGGCCTGACCTGGTACCTGGTCCGCGATCGCAAGCCGCTGATGGGATCGACCGAACAGCTGCGCGAGCAGGTGTCGGGCCCGCTGCGCGTGCATGGCCCCGACAGCAGCGACTGGCTCGGCGTGCCGATGATGCGCGAAGGACGCGTGCTCGGGGCACTGGTCGTGCAGAGCTATCTGGAAGGCTTGCAGTACACCACCGCGGAGATGAGCCTGCTCGCATTCGTGGCCGAACACGTCCTCACCGCACTGGAACGCAAGACCTCGCAGTCGGAACTGGAACGCCGGGTCACCGAACGCACCCTGCAGCTGGCCGAAACCAACGTCGAGCTCCGCCACGAAGTCGCCGAACGCGAGCGCGGCGAGCGCCTGCAGGCGGCGCTGTACCAGATCGCCGCGCTGACCAACAGCGAAGACACGAGCGAGCGCTTTTATCGTCACGTGCATGCCATCGTCGGCGAACTCATCAATGCCGACAATTTCTACATCGCATTGGCCTCCGAGGACGGCACTACCGTGTCGTTCCCGTACGCCGAGGACCAGCACGAGCGCGACTGGAGCACGCGATCGTTCCGGCGCGGCCTGACCGAATATGTATTGCGGACCGGCAAGCCGCAACTGGTCGACGTCGCCGGCGTGCAGGCGCTGCTCGAAGCCGGGGAAATCGACGCCGAGATGATGCGCAAGCCAACGCTCATGTGGCTGGGCGCTCCGTTGCTGGGCGTCGACGGTCCGATAGGTGTGGTCGCGGTGCAGACCTACGACGCCGATGTCGATTTCGACGAGCACGATGCCGAGCTGCTCACCTTCGTCTCCTACCAGCTCGCGAACAGCATCCAGCGTCGCAAGGCCGCCGAAGCTCTGAAGCAGGCCAACGCGCTGCTGGAACAGCGCGTGGAAGAGCGGACCGGCGAACTGCGCGAGCAGATCACGGTGCGAGAACAGATCGAGGCGCAGCTGCAGCACCAGGTCATGCACGACGCGCTGACCGGATTGCCGAACCGCGTCTACCTGCGCGACCGCCTCGAGCGCGCCATCGCCCGCCTGCGTCGCGACCCGAGCCAGGGCATCGGCCTGCTGTACATCGATGTCGACCGCTTCAAGGTGGTCAACGACAGCCTCGGCCATCTGGCCGGCGACGAAGTACTCAAGGAGGTCGCCCTGCGCCTGGCCACATGCGTGCGCGAACCTGACGTGGTCGCGCGCCTGGCGGGCGACGAATTCGCGATCCTGCTCGAGCACGCCCAACTGCCCGAGACGGCCGCCAAGGTCGCGCAGCGCGTGCTGCGGTCGATGCAGCCGGCGATGAGCGTGGGCGATCGCGAGCTGCAGGTTTCCGTCAGCATCGGTATCGCGATCATCGACGGCGATTACGAATCCTCCGACCGCATCCTGCACGACGCCGACCTTGCCCTGTACCGCGCCAAGACCGCCGGCCGCAATCGCTTCGTGCTGTTCGACGATGCCATGCAGCACACCGCGATGGGCGTGCTGGACCTGGAACAGGCGCTGCGCGATGCCTTGCTCAACGACGAGTTCATGCCCTACTTCCAGCCGCTGGTGCGACTGGCCGATGGTGCCGTGGTCGGCTACGAGGCACTGCTGCGCTGGCAGCATCCGCAACGCGGCGTGCTGACACCCGGCGAGTTCCTGCAGGTGGCCGAGGACAGCGGGCTGATCGAGGCGATCGACTGGCGCATGTTCCGGCTGGCCCTGGAATGCAGCCGCGAACTGGTGCGCGACGGCGGCTACATCACCCTCAACGTCTCGCCACGCCTGTTCCAGCAGGAAGATTTCGACCGGCAGCTGCTCGCGCTGACCACGGAGATCGGCTTCGATCCCGCACGCCTGCGATTGGAAGTGACCGAAGGCACCCTGCTCGGCGATCCGGAAGCGATGGTCGCGGTGCTGCAGCGATTGCGCGAAGCCAACGTCGAAGCCGCGCTCGACGACTTCGGCACCGGCTACTCTTCGCTCGGCCACGTGCATCGTTTCCCGCTGAAGATGATCAAGATCGACCGCAGCTTCATCGCCCCGTTCTCGGCCGGGGTGTCGCCGCGCAGCTCGGCAGTGATCGAGGCGATCCTCGCGCTGGGCCATGCGCTCGGCGTCGAGATCGTCGCCGAAGGCATCGAGACCGAATACCAGCGCGAAATGCTGACGGCGATGGGCTGCGATTACGGCCAAGGCTATCTGTTCGCGCGGCCTCAGCCGGTCGACCGCTGGTTGGACGGCGGCTGACGACGACGCGAAGCGCCTTATCGCCGCGAGTAAACCGGGCCTATCATCCCCACCGCAGTCCTTTCGAATGAGGAGCGCGCCGTGGCAAGCACCGACATCAAACAGCTGGAACGCTATTTCGCCGCTTTGCGGAGGTTTCCGAAACGCAAGCGGGGACTGTGCATCGGAGACTCGTGGTTCCAGTACCCGCTGCGTTCGTACCCGGACCTGCAGCGCCGCATCGCTTCCCCGAACGAGTTCGGGAGCCGCATCAACTTCGTCGACGACAGCTATCCGGGCCGCGATGCGGACGAGGTGCAAGGCCTGATCAAGCGCTGGATGCGGGTGGCCTGGACGATGCGGGAGGACTTCAAGCCCTTCGATCTCTTCCTGCTGTCGCTCGGCGGCAACGACGTGGTCGGACTCGATTTCATCCGCCACCTGTCCTCGGGCACCGGTCACGACTCCGGCCACTGGCCTTGGTCAGACACGACGCCGGCCATCGTCCGCCGCTGGATCAAGCTGTCCGATCTTCGCAGGACATTCGACGGCATCGTCTATGCCTACGGCCTCATCATCGCGATGCGCGATGAACTCGCACCGCAGGCGACCATCATCACCCACACTTATGCCGACGTGACGCCGATGAATGTCGGCTACCAGTTCCTGACGTTCCGGTCGGGTCCGTGGATCTGGAAGCCCGCATCGGACAAAGGCATCGCGCCGGCAGAGCAGAAGGAAATCGTGCGCTGGCTGCTGGCGTCGTTCTGCAACATGCTGCTTGCCGTCAAGAAGAACACCACGCGCTTCGTCGTGCTCGACTCACGACTGGACCTCCCGGATCCGGTGGAATGGGACAACGAGATTCATCCCCGCGGCACCGGCTTCCGCAGCCTGGTCGAGCGGCATTGGCGACCCGCCATCGAGGCTGCGATCGCCTGACGATGGTCGCGAGCGGCCTGCGGCTGGCCAATTGAGGTGCCGCGCGCGACGCTTGCGCATCCTCCGAGTCCGGATTCCCCAATCCGGCACATGCAGCGTGCGGCAACAGGATTAAACTGCTCCTGGCGAATGTTCCAGGCCGACCGGCGTGGAGGGTACCTGCATGATCAGCTGGATCATGGCAGTAGCACTGGTGCTTCCTGCAGCGGTGCTTCCCACAACTGTGGCTGTCCCGGATGCCGAGCCCCCTGCCCGCGAACAGATCATGGCCGTGCCGCCGGAATTGCAGGCACGGCTGCGCGACGAAATCGTTGCGAATCATCCTTCGCAGAACGAGCGGCTGCAGCAGTTGGTCGAATTCATGTTCGAGCCGCAAGGCCTGGGCATGGCCTACCGGGGCGACGCCACGTACACCGTCGAACAGACCTATGCCACGCGCGAGGCGAATTGCCTGTCTTTCACCCTGTTGTTCCTGGCGCTGGCACGCGAGGCCGGGCTGGATGCCTACCCGCAAGTGATCGAGGAAACGCTGGGCTGGGACCAGCGCGACAGCACCATCTACCGCAACATCCACATCAACGCCGGCGTGCGCATCGGCGGACAGCGCTACACGGTGGACGTGGCATCGGATTCGGTGATCGCGCGGCAGCATCCTGCGCCGGTGTCCGACCAGCGGCTGCTGGCGCTTTACTACAACAACCAGGCCGTCGAGCTCTTGGCGCAGAACCGGGTCAAGCCGGCCCTCGCCTACATGGCCGAGGCGATCGATCTCGATCCGGACTATGCCGCCCACTGGAGCAATGCCGGCGTAATTTACCTGCGCAATGGCGATCCGGCGGAAGCCGAACGCGCCTACACCCGCGCGCTGACCCTGGCCCCCGAGCATGCGGGGGCGTTATTCAACATGGTGGGGCTGTACGAGCGCATCGGCGACCACAATCGCGAAGCCGAATTCCACCGGCGACTGGAACGGGTGCAGCAGAGGGATCCCTTCCACCACTTCCTGCTGGCCATCGACTTCGAGAAGAACGGCAACTATCGACGCGCCGTCGAGCATTACCAGCGCGCGATCCGGTTGTACCCGGACGAGCACCGTTTCTATTTCGCGCTGGCCAAGGCCTACGTGCAACTCGGCGACACCCGCCGCGCCAGTCGCGCCCTGCTCCGCGCGCAGGCGCACAGCGATGGCGCCACGCGAGATCTTTACCAGGCCAAGCTCGAGAGCCTGCGCAAGCCGCCGGACAGACCAGACATCGCACATTAGAACCGGGCGGTTGCGCGCGTCGAAGCCCCGGGCAGTTTGAAAGGCGCCGGCCGAAGGCTCGCCATGCAGCCGAGATCCAGTCCCTTGGCCGAACCGCTACGGAACATCGCAGCTGCGACCTGATCGGTGCAACCGGTGACGGGAACATGTCCGCCGCGAACAACCACATGGACACTGTTCGGCAGGAAGGCATGGACGGCGTCGCCCCAGCGCGGCGGCGAAGCCGGGTCGGTATTGCCCGAAATCAGCAGCGCGGGCACTTCGGATCGGAACGGTTCGAAATAGCCAGGCGGCAGGGTCGTTTTCGGCCACGCCTCGCAGGACGCCATCTGATCCCTGACGCGAGCGGCGCCGGCATAGCTGCCGCGTGTAGCGGGCTCGACGTCGCCGGGCCGGATGCGGTCGACGAATTCGTTGCAGGTCACGGCGTAGTACAGGCCCAGCGGCGCGGCGCCATAAAATCCCCGGTTCGCGTCGATTGCGGTTTCGGCGAGGAGATCGAAGTCGCCGCCCTTCGCCTGCGCGATCAGGAAAGGAACCTCGCGGCCGCGCGCTCCCGAATACATCATGACGCGCACGGCGTCGGCGAAAGCCTGCTCGGTCAGGTCGATCTTGGTCTTGGCGCCACTCACCGGATGGCGCACCGATGCCTGCACCGGCGCCTGATGAAGACGCGCGAGCACGGCCGAGAAGTCTTCCCGCAGGTTCGGATAGGCGCCGTGGCAGGCGCTGTCGGCCGCGCATTGTTCGAATAGGCGCTCCAGCGCCCATTGCGCACCCCACGCGTGGTAGAGAGGGACGCGATTCTCGAGAGTCACCAGACTCACCAGATAGGCGCTCCGCACGCGCTCGCCGTGCGCGCGCATGTACATCAGCGCGGCGTAGGTGCCGAACGAACCGCCTGTCAGATTGATCTTATCGTAACCTAGTGCCTGTCGCACCTCGTCGAGATCGTCGACCATCGCCGCCGTCGAATATTGCGAGAGGTCGAAACGCCGTTCCAGTTCGGCACGGCAGGCGCGCGCGATCTCCGGCGCGAACGGCGTGTGGAGATAGTCTTCCAGGTGATCGTCCGAGCGTGGCATGCGGCAGGCGAGGCGATGTCCCTTGCCAGTTCCGCGCGAATCGACCAGGACGATGTCGTGGTCCTCGTGAAAGCTCGACCCCAGCGCAGCCTCCACGAATTCGGTATTGGTCTCGCCAGGGCCGCCGGCGAGGTAGAAGACGGGCTTCAATTCCGGGTGCGGGCTGCGTGCGGGAACGAGGATGATCTTGAGCGGCAGCTTGCGTCCGCTTTTGGCCTCGCGGTTCTCGAAGACCTCATGAATCCCGCAGCGCAGATCCTCCTTGACGTTCGCGACGCGGCACGACGTCAGGACGAGCTTCTGCTGCGACGACTGGGCGCCGGTGTCGGAAGCGCCAGGAACGTTCCCGCCGCAAGCAGGCAACAGGGCCAGGGCGACGGCCAAGGTGATCGTCCGCAACGTTTGCGTCATCGACGGGATGGACCGAAACGTCACGTGGGAAACAACCCTTGTGGCGACGGATGTTGCCCGAATATGCGTCATCACAGTGAGGCCATCGCGTGAAAACAGACCTCCCACGGGATTTTGAAGTCGGGCTGCACGGGAAAATGCGACCCGAATCCCGTGTCGCCTTTTTCCACGGACGCTGCCGCAGGATAAGGCGCCTCGGTCATTGCAAGAGAACCGTATTACGGCCAGCACGCTTGGCTTCGTACATTTGCCGGTCGGCGCGCGCCACCGTTTCGCTGACCAGCTCGCCTTGGCGATGTTCGGTGACGCCTGCCGAAAACGTCAGCGGCAGGCCGATGCCGCGCGGGCCGCTGCGCACGCGCGCGAGCAGGCGCAGAAGACTGGCCTGTGCCTGCGAACCACCCGTATCCGGCAACAGCAGCAGGAACTCCTCGCCGCCCCAGCGAGCCATGAGGTCGCAGGTGCGCAATGACAAACCCGCATCGGCGGCGAACCCGCGCAGCACGGCGTCGCCGCCGGCGTGGCCGTGGGCGTCGTTGATCCGCTTGAAGTGGTCCAGGTCGATGACGGCAACGCTGAAGGGATGCCCGTTGCGCGCCGAGCGATGCTGCTCTTCGTCCAGACGTTCCTGCATATGCCTGCGGTTGGCCAGTCCGGTGAGCTCGTCACGGGTTGCCAGCCGCTGCACTTCCGCCAGCGCTCCGGTCAGCGCCTCGCGTTGCGCGCGCAATTTGCTGCGCAGGATCGACAGCCGCGTCGCGACCAGCGACAGCGCCGGCAGCAGGATCATGCACATCAGCACATTGGTGAGGTCCATGCGCAGGTCGCCGTCGGCGAGCGACCACGAACCGATGCCCAACCAGGCGTCATGCAAGGTGGCCACCGTGACGAGCAGGCTCGCCAGTGCGAACGCCGTCAGCCACATCATGCGACGCCAGCTCAGCGAGAAGGCGCCGAAAGTGAAGATCAGCAACAGCGGGAACAGCGCGAAGCCGCGCACGGGACCGCAGATCAAATAGCCCCAATCCACGGCCACGATCCCGAACACGATCTGCGCCGCCGTGAGCGCCGGATCGGCGAAACGTTCGCTCCAGCCGCCGCGCAGCGCGGCGTAGAACGCGATCTGGCCGACGGCCACGAACATGCCCCACGCAAGAAGGTTGCCGTAGCCCGAGTCTTGCGGCATGCCGAACCACAGCACCGGGAAGCTGCCCAGATAGACCAGGGCCGAGATCAGCCACTGCGCCACGCGGATGCGCCGTCGCGGGTCGGTACCCAGCACCGCATCGCCGATGCGCTGCTCCCACCACGGGCTGCCGACCCGGGCGACCGTTTGTGCCGCGGGCATGGCGGGGTCGCTGCGCGTATCCGTGACACCCAAGGGCAGCATCACTTGGACAGGCGTGGCAGCCACCCTTGCCGCAGGCCTGACGTCGAAATAACTCACTGCCGTGGCTGCGGGTCCTGGCCGTCCCAGCAGAAAGCCTTGCAGTTCGTCGCAGCCGATGGCGTGCAGGAATTCTGCCTGTGCCGCCGTCTCCACGCCTTCTGCCGCCACGAGCAGCCCGAGGTCGTGACCGACCGAAACGATGGTCCGCGCGATCGAGGCATCGAGCTCGCCTTCCGGCAAGCCGCGCACGAAGCTCTGGTCGATCTTCAGCTTGTCCAGCGCGAAATGCTTCAGGTAAGCCAGGCTGGAATAGCCGGTGCCGAAATCGTCCAGCGACAGGGTGAGGCCGAGTGCCTTGAGCTTGGCGAGCTCGTCCTGGACCCGTATCAGGTTCTCCATCGCCGAGCTTTCCGTCAGTTCGATCTCGATCATCTGTCCCGGCACGCGGAAAGCCTGCAAGGCGTCGGCGACCGCGCGTGCCAGGCCGGGGCGCCGCAACTGCTGCGGCGAGACGTTGACGGCGATGGTGAAATCGCGCTGGCCCGCGTCCAGCCACTCGCGCGCCTGGCGGCAGGCTTCGCGTACCACCCAGTTGCCGATTTCCGACATCAGGCCAAGGGCCTCGGCGATCGGGATGAAACGCGCGGGCATCACGTCGCCTAGCAGCGGGCTGTGCCATCGCAACAGTGTCTCGAAACCGGTGAGCCGGCCGTCGGCAGCGGCGAACTGCGGCTGGTAGTGGAGCGCCAACTCCCCTGCCCTGGCCGCGGCGCGCAAGAGCCCGCC
>JACMKK010000412.1 GCA_014380115.1 Luteimonas sp.
GCCCGGACATCGCCGCCGCCGAGCAACGCCTGCACGCCGCAACGGCGCGCATCGGCGTCGCCACCGCCGACCTGTTCCCGCGCTTCACGCTCGGCGGCCTGATCGGCAGCCAGGCGATCGACAGCAGCGCGTTGTTCGAACGCGACAGCGAGACGCGCCTGGTCGCACTCGGCATCGACTGGTCGTTTCTCGACATCGGCCGCGTGCGCGCGCGTATCGCCGCATCCGATGCCGACGCCGCGGGCGAACTCGCGCGCTACGAACAGGCCGTGCTGCTGGCGCTGGAGGACACCGAGAATGCGCTGGTGCGCTATGGCCGTGCGCGCGTCGAGGACCAGCACCTGGAACGCGCCGCGCTCGACGGTGAGCGCGCCGCACAGCTCGCGCGGGTTCGTTTCGAGGCAGGCGCCGCCGACCTGTTCGAGGTGCTCGACGCCGAACGCACCCAATTGCAGGCGCAGGACGCGTTTGCCGATGGCCGCACCCGCAGCGTCATCGGCGCGGTGGCCCTATACAAGGCGCTGGCCGGTGGCTGGCCGACGCGGCTGCCGTTGCGCGCCACGGTGCGTGCGCAGGGCTAGTCCACGAGTCCGACTTGCTGCCGACAGGAGAACAAGCATGAAACGAGTCATGGTGCGCTATACGGTCAAATCCGATCGCGTCGAGGAAAACGAGCGCTACATCAACGGCGTGTTCGAACAGCTCGACCGCGAACAAACGCCCGGGCTGCGCTACGCATCGTTCAAGCTCGACGATGGCGTGAGCTTCGCCCATATCGCCTCGAACGAGACTGCCGACGAAAGCAATCCGCTGGCCGAATTGCCAGCGTTCCAGGCCTTCGTCGCCGGCATCAAGGACCGCTGCGAGCAACCGCCCGTGGTGGCGGAATTGAACGAGATCGGCTCGTATCGTTTCTTCGGCGGCTGATGCGTGCGCGGATCGGTGGGCCAGCGTTGTTGACAGGACCGTCCTCGCGTCCCTGCAAGGGGCGCCGCGCGGGCCACCGACGGGAGGAATCTGGAATGCTTGCTATTTGATCGCGCACGATCTATATTGCGGGCATGACGAAAACCCCTGCCGCCGCCAAGCCGTCATCCAAGCCGTCCATGAAGCTCGACCACCAGCTTTGCTTTTCGCTGTATTCGGCCGGTCGCGCGATGAGCAAGGCGTACCGCCCTTTGCTCGAACCGCTCGGGCTGACCTATCCGCAGTACCTGGTGATGATGGTGTTGTGGGCAGGCGACGGACTCACGGTCTCGGAGATCGGCGAACGCTTGTTCCTCGACTCCGCGACGCTCACGCCGCTGCTCAAGCGTCTGCAAGCGGCGGGATTGGTGACGCGCACGCGCGCCAGCGACGACGAGCGTCAGGTCCTGATCGCGCTGACCGCGGCGGGCCGGGCGCTGAAGGCGAAGGCCGGCAGCGTGCCGTCGGGCATCTTCCGCGCAAGCGAATGCTCGGCCAAGGAACTCGCCGGTACCAAGACGCGACTGGATGCATTGCGTGCCAACCTGCTGCGAAATACCTGAGGACGGCGTCTTTTTTTTCCATCATATAAATCGCACACGATTAAATAGCACGAGTAGACAACAAAAAACGCCCGTTTCATTCCATCGAACCAACCCTCAACCACCGGAGAACTCCCCCATGTCCATCGAAAAAGTCCTGTACCGCGCCACTGCCACCGCAACCGGCGGTCGTGACGGCCGCGCACTGTCGTCCGACGGCGTGCTCGATGCCAAGCTGACTACGCCGCGC
>JACMKK010000056.1 GCA_014380115.1 Luteimonas sp.
AGCGAGCACGACGTCCTTGGGCAGGACGGTCGAATGCGCGGGGACGAGGGAAACGTCGTCGTAGGTGAGCGCTTCAGCCTGGATGCGCAGCATGGGCGGGTCCGGGGAGATGAAGCGCGTCATTGTAACCCGCGCAGGCACCTCGGCGCCTGCCTTGCTCTTCCCCCTGCGAAGGCAGGGGGAGGTTGGGAGGGGGTTGGGTGAGCGCCCACCATCTCCGCGAAGAGCCGACGCCCCTCCCCGACCCTCCCCTCCATTCGGAGGGGAGGGAGCACAGCAGCCAGCCCTACGCTTCCGAAGTTCCCGCCGCTTCCGCCGCTTCCAGCGTGTTCTGCATCAGCGTCGCCACCGTCATCGGCCCTACCCCGCCCGGCACCGGCGTGATCCAGCTGGCGCGGGCGGCGGCGGAGTCGAAATCGACGTCGCCGACCAGGCGACCGTCATCGAGGCGGTTGATGCCGACATCGATCACCACCGCGCCCGCCTTGATCCAGTCGCCGGGGATCAGCCGCGGGCGGCCCGCGGCAACGACCAGGATGTCGGCCTCGCCGACGTGCCTGCGCAGCACGTCCGGCGGTGTGAACTTGTGGCAGCTGGTCACCGTGCAGCCGGCGATCAGCAGTTCCAGCGCCATCGGCCGGCCGACGTGGTTGCTGACGCCCACGATCGTCGCGCTGGCACCGCGCACCGGCCGGTCGGTATAGGCCAGCAGCGTGGTGATGCCGCGCGGCGTGCACGGGCGCAGGCCGAACTGCCGCAGCGCGAGATGGCCGACGTTCTCGGGATGGAAGCCGTCGACGTCCTTGTTCGGGTCGATGCGGTGGATCAGGCGCGTGGCATCGGGGATGCCCGGCAGCGGCAGCTGTACGAGGATGCCGTGCACGGCCGGATCGGCGTTCAACCGGTCGACCAAGGCCAGCAGTGCGTTCTCGGTAATGCCGGCGGGCAAGTCGTGGTCGAACGCGGTGATGCCGACTTTCCGCGCGGCGCGGCGCTTGTTGCGCACGTAGGACTGCGATGCGGGATCGCTGCCGACCAGCACCACCGCCAGGCCTGGGCGCGATCCACCTGCCCGCACGCGCGCCTCGACGCGCGCCTTGAGCGTGTCGAGCAGGTCTTCGGCGATGCGTTTGCCGTCGAGGATCTTGGCGGTCATGGAGCTCTGCGGTGCGCGGACGTTGGGCAATATTGTCCCCGATTCCCCGATACTTGGTGATCACAGCATCCGGCCGTACAAGCTCGCGCCCAATGGGGCGCTCCCGAGAGGCCATGCATCGAACGGATACTCGCCATGAACGACCTCGATTCCGAAACCACCGCCATCGAAGCCGCCGCGTTCCGCAGGCTGTTGCAGCACCTGATGCACGAACGAGCGGATGTGCAGAACATCGACCTGATGATCCTCGCCGGCTTCTGTCGCAACTGCCTGTCGGACTGGTATCGCGAAGCCGCCGAAGCGCGCGGCATCACCATGACCAGGGACGAAGCGCGCGAAGCGATCTATGGCGAGCCGTTCGTGCAGTGGAAGACGAAGCACCAGCAGGAAGCCACTCCAGAGCAGTTGGCCGCATTCGAGGCGGCGCAACGCGCGCACCCGAAAAAGCAGGCGTGATGGCGAGGATGCTGGCAGGTCTCGCCGCGGTCGCCGTGCTGGCTTATGTCGGCATCTGCATCGGGCTCTACGCACTCCAGCGCAGCCTGATTTACTACCCGCAGTACACGCAGGTCGATGCCGCGGCCACCGATTTCGGGCTCGTCCGCGACGGCGTGCGGTTGCGCGGTTGGGTACTCGGCCGTGAAGGCCGCGATCCGATCCTCTACTTCGGCGGCAATGCCGAGCGCATCGAGGCCAATCGCGACGACTTCGCACACTGGTTTCCGGGCCGCGCCGTCTACCTCCTTGCCTATCGCGGCTACGGCGCCAGCGACGGCGAGCCGCGCGAGGACGACCTGGTGGCGGACGCTTTGGCGCTCTACGACGAAGTGCACCAGCGGCATCCGGGTCAACCGATCGCCGTCATCGGCCGCAGCCTGGGCAGCGGCGTCGCCAGCCATGTCGCCGCGCAGCGCGACGTCTCGAAGCTGGTGTTGGTGACGCCGTTCGACAGCCTGGCGGGCGTCGCGCAAACGCATTATCCGTGGCTACCGGCGCGCTGGCTGGTGCGCGATCGATATCCGTCCTCCGAACTCTTGCGCCGACACGCGGGACCGATCCTGGTGGTGCGCGCCGGACGCGATCGGGTGATCCCCGCCAGCAATACAGATCGCCTGGTCGCAGGTTTGCCCAGCACGACCACGATCCTGACTCTCGAACAAGCCGATCACGATTCGGTCGGCGCCTTCCCCGCGTATGGCGAAGCACTAGCGGCGTTCATGCGTTGAGTTTCCGACGGTGGCTTCAGCTGATTCGCGTGCGGCGAACCAGCCAGCGCAACCGCATCGCGCGGCTATGGCGTGCGCGGTGGGCTCGGGCAGCGTGGAACTCCTGAACCCACCACGCAATTGACGCAACATTGCTGTGGCACGGACTGTCCCGGAATCACGGTGGGCAACGGCACATACGGCGGCGGCAACTGCGCCAGTGCCGATGCCGGCCGCAGCTTGAGCAGGACGGCCCAGTCCTGACGATTGGCATTGCAAGCCGTGGGTAGATCGGGCGAACAGTCGGGACCTGCGAGCGCGCGCGCCGGAAGGTCCGCGAAATAACCGTTCGGCGCCAGCCGCAGCATGCGCAAGGTCACGCCCTGCTGCACGTTGCCGCCGACCATGTAAGCGAGATGGTCGTTGTTGGGATTGGCCGCCACCACGATGTCGCAGTGCATGTTGAGCCCGTCGTTGGTCGCGGCGCTGAGCAAGGTGGCGAGGTCGCCGAATCCGTACGTGCGCGAAGTCACGCGCACGTAGCACATCAGGTCTCCCGGCACCGGACGACCGCTGCGCGGATCCTGCACCTGATAGGCATTGCCTTCCGGATTGCGATAGGCCTCGCGCACGTAGTTGACGTGGCTGGGCGAGCCGATGAATCCCGGTAATCCTGCGCGGCGCATGACATAGGACACGAAGGCAGCCGACCACGGCACGTCGACCACGAATGCGCGGCACGACGGCGACGGATATTGCGAGGTGCCGGCGTAGGCGCATTCCGTCGCACCGGGGCGGCCATAGGCCTGCGGCAACAGGCCGCTGTAATTCCAGTACGTGGCTACCCGCTGCCAAGCCTGCACCCCATCGGCCAGCAAGCTGGTTTCGGCCTCGTACACGCGCGTGCCGGCGACCCGTCCGTCGGCATCGATGAAGGGGCGGTACCAGATCTGGTTTTCTTCGCATGCATAAGCGGCGACGCGCGTGGCCGGGTCCGGCGAAGCGGTCTGCGCGCGCAACAGTGGGCAGGGATCGGCAGCGAAAACAGGGACGGACAGCAGCAGCAACACGAATGCCAGCAGGTAACGGGCCATCCGGACTCCTAGTGGGCATCGCCCTCGTTGGCCGGACTCGCCCCGCCGGCACAGAAGGCAGCGTAATCGATGTAGCCAGGAAATGGCCGGCCCGGTGCGCAGACTGTGCAATCCGGATCGGCCTGCAGCCGCGTCTCGCGGAAGCGCATCGCCAGCGCGTCGAAATGCAGCAGCCGGCCGGCCAGCGGCGTACCGAGGCCGAGGATCAACTTGATCGCCTCGGTCGCCTGCAGCATGCCGATCACGCCGGGCAGCACGCCGAGCACGCCGGCCTCGGCGCAATTGGGCGCGGATTCTGGCGGCGGCGGCTCCGGGAACAGGCAGCGGTAGCACGGCGCGATGCCGCGCTGGCGGCCGGCGTCGAACACGCTGGCCTGGCCCTCGAACCGATGCACCGCGCCGTACACCAGCGGCTTGCCGAGCTTCACGCAGGCGTCGTTGAGCAGGTAACGCGCCGGGAAGTTGTCGGCGCCGTCGATGACGACATCGACGCCATCGAGCAGGCGTTCGACGTTGCCGCTGGTGATGCGTTCGGCGACGGCTTCGATGGTCGTCCGCGGATTCAGCGCGGACAGCGTGGCCGCGGCGGAAGCGACCTTGGCGCTGCCGATGCGCGCATCGGTATGCAGGATCTGCCGCTGCAGGTTGCTGCGATCGACGATGTCGTCGTCAGCCAGGCGCAGCGTGCCCACGCCCGCGGCAGCGAGGTAGAACGCCGCCGGTGAACCCAGACCGCCGGCGCCGACCAGCAGCACGCGCGCAGCCTCGAGCGCCTGCTGGCCCGCAAGGCCGACTTCCGGAAGCTTGAGATGGCGCGAATAGCGGTCGTGGAAATCGTGGTCGATGGCCCCGTCCGCCTCACCCGTCGGCAGCCCTTCGGCGATCCAGCGCGAAGTGCCACCGGCGACCGATGCGACGTTGCGATAGCCGAGCGCCGCCAATCTCGCTGCCGCTTGCAGCGAGCGCGCGCCGCCTTGGCAGATCAGCAGGATTTCCGCATCGCGATCGACGACATGCGCATCGGGATCCGACTCGAGCGCGGCCTTGGCGATGCCACGCGCATGTTCGGCCATGCCGAGGGCGCGCTCATGGTCTTCGCGTACGTCGATCAGGATGGCGCCGTGGGCTTGCCGCTCATGCGCCTGGCGTGGAGTGATCTCGGAGGCGGCCATGGATGGATTATCGCGTGCTTTGCCGCTGCGTTGCCGCTGCGCAGACGGAACTCAGTAAGGCAGTACTTCGACGACTTCACCCGCAGCGTAGTCGCGCTCGCCCGTAGCCAGCACGATCAAGACATCGCTGTCGGCTGCCGCACGCATGCGATGCGAGCCGTCGGCCGGGTTCGGCTGCACCTGCAGCACGCCGTCCGTACCCGACTGCAGGCGCCCGCGCAGGAATTCCAGCCGCTCATGGGTCTTCCGCCACGGCGTCTCCAGGCGTGCATGCCAGCGCTGGCGGGGTTGCACCCTGCCCTGCAGGCCGTCCAGCAGACTGCGGCCGAGCGTGAGGTAAGTCGCCAGTACCGACACCGGATTGCCCGGCAGGCCCAGGAACAGCGCATCGCCGAGCCGGCCGCCATCGGCAAACAGCAACGGCATGCCCGGCTTCATGCGTACCTTCCAGAAGTGCACGCGTCCCTGTGCCTGCAGCAACGCGGGAATGTGGTCCTTCTCGCCCGCCGAAACTGCGCCGCAGGTGATCACCACGTCGAATGCATTGCCGGCATGGCGCAGTGCCGATTCGACCTGGGCAGGATCGTCGAGCAGCGTCGGCCACGCCACCGGCTCCAGGCCGTCAGCGCGCAGCAAGCCCATCAACTGCTCACGGTTGGAGTTGTAGATCTGTCCCGGTGCCAGCGGCAGGCCAGGTTCGACGAGTTCGTCACCGGTCGTGAACACGGCTACCGTCGGCCGCCGCGCGACCTCGAGTTCTGCCAGTCCCTGCGCGGCCGCCAGCGCGATCCGCGCAGGCGTCAGCGGATCCCCCCGATACAGGAGATGGTCGCCGATCCGTGTGTCTTCGCCGGCGCGACGCAGATGCGCGCCGATTCCCGGCGCGGTGACGACGTGCACGCGGTTCCCGTCGATCCGCGTGTTTTCCTTCATGACCACGGTATCGGCGCCGAGCGGCAAGGGCGCGCCGGTGGTGATGCGCGTGCACTGTCCGGCCTCGATGCGCAGGTCGAGGCTGGCGCCCGCGAACTGCTCGCCGACGAGTTGCAGAATCGTCTCGCCGTCGCCGCGCAGGTCGGCATGGCGCAGCGCGAAACCATCCATCGCCGAGTTGTCGAACGGCGGCTGGGGTAGCGTCGCGACGACGTCGCCAGTCAGCACGCGTCCGTGCGCCCGCGCCAACGCGACGCGTTCGGTCGGCAGTCGGCGCTCTTCGGCTACACGCATCAGGATGTCCAGCGCTTGCTCGAAGGCGATCCGCGTCGGAAACGGCATCACCGCGGCACTCATGGCAGCACGATGCCGGCAGCCTCGAGATCGCCCGGCATGTTGAGGTTGCCGAACCGCACGCCCTCGAAGCGGACGCCGGGCATGGCCAACCGCGACTGCAAGGCGTGAATCGCAAGGTCCTTCTTGGCCAATGCCGTCGCGACCATGGCGCGCGTCGCCTCCACCGGCCACAGCGCGGCCAATGGTTGCGGGCCATCGTCGTCCAGGACGTAGGCGCCGACCGGGCCTGCGGCGATGAGGCGCTCCACCAGGTCGGTCGGGAAGTTGGTCGCATCCACCGGCAGTGTCAGCAGCCAGTCGCTACGGCAGGCGTTGAGCAGCGTATCGAGTCCGGCGATCGGTCCGACGTCCTCGACCCTGTCGTGGATTGCGCGCAGGCCATGCGAGAGGTAGCGCTCCGCATTGCGGTTGGCGCTGATGATCACGGCATCGACCCGCGATGCGAGCGCCTGCACCACTGCGACCACCTGCGGGATGCCATCGCGTTCCAGCCAGGCCTTGTCGATGCCGCCGAGCCGCGTCGCGCGGCCACCGGCAAGGATGCCGAGGGTGATCTGAGGGGCGGCCTGCACGGATTTCATGTCGTCCAATCTACTGCAGGAGGCATGGATGCGCAGCGCAGGGTGCTGGATCCCCGCTTCGCGGGATGAAGCTCTGGCAAAGCCGCGCGGAAGCGCGAGCCGGAGCTTCACTTGTTGCGTTTGATGTGCCGGATCATGCGCTGGCGCTTGGCGAGCTGCTTGTCGGACAGCACGTTCTTCTTGTCCTTGTAGGGATTCTCGCTTTCCTTGAACACGAACCGCACCGGCGTGCCCACAAGCTTGAAGCGCTTGCGGAAGAAGTTCTCGAGATAGCGCTTGTAGGTATCCGACAACTGACGCAGGCGCGAACCGTGCACGACGAAGGTCGGTGGATTGTTGCCTGCCGGATGCGCGAATCGCAGCTTGGGGACATGGCCGCGCACGGTCGGCGGCGGGTTCGTCTCGTAGGCGATCTCGAGCGCCTTGGTCACCTCGGAGGTGCCGAATTCGCGCGTCGCCGAGGCATGCGCGCGATGCACCGCGCGGAACAGCTCGCGCAGGCCCGAGCCGTGCTTGGCGCTGATCCGCACCGCCTCGGCCCACTCCACGAAGCCGAGCTTGCGCGACAACAGCGCCTCGTTCTGCTGGCGGTCGTAGTCGGTGAGACCGTCCCATTTGTTGACGGCCACGACCAGCGCGCGTCCGGCATCAAGCACCGCGCCGAGCACGGTCGCGTCCTGGTCGGTCACCCCTTCGGTGGCATCGAGCATGATCACCGCGACCTGGCACTGCTCGATCGCCTGCAGGGTCTTGATGATCGAGAAGGTTTCGACCGCCTCCTCGACCTTGGACTTGCGGCGGATGCCGGCGGTGTCCACGAGCCGGTACTTGCGGCCATCGCGCTCGAGGTCGACCGCGATCGAGTCGCGCGTCGTGCCTGCGATTTCCGACGCGATCATCCGCTCCTCGCCGAGGATGCGGTTGACCAGCGTCGACTTGCCGACGTTCGGGCGGCCGACAAAGGCCAGCCGCACGCGCGAGGGATCGTTGTCGAGCGTTTCGGTTGCACCCGCGGCCGGCAGCTTTTCCAGCACTTCCGCCAGCAGGGTGTCGATGCCGTGCCGATGGGCGGAGGAAACGCCGAGCACGTCGCTGAAGCCGTAGCGCGAGAACTCGTTCAGCGCGGTCTGTGCATCGAGCCCGTCGATCTTGTTGACGACGAGGAAGGTAGGACGCGCGGCCTTGCGCAGCCAGCGCAGGATGTCGTCGTCGAGCGTGGACGCACCTTCGCGGCCGTCGACGACGAACAGGACCAGGTCGGCTTCTTCGGCCGCGGCACGGGCCTGTCGGGCTGTCGCGCCGGCCAGGCCCTCGTCGATGCCGGCGATGCCACCGGTGTCGACCAGCACGAACGGACGCTCCGGATCGAGGCGGCAGACGCCGTAATTGCGGTCGCGCGTGACGCCGGGCTCGTCGTGGACGAGGGCATCGCGGGTGCGGGTCAACGCATTGAACAACGTCGACTTGCCGACGTTGGGGCGACCTACCAGGGCGACGAGCGGCAGCATCTTGGGCGCAGGACAACCAGTAAAGAGGGGAACGGCGAAAATGGATGGCCCCGGGCGGCAAGCCTACCCGGGGCCACGAAACGGAACCATGGGCCGATGCACCGGCCGGCAGGATTACGGCTGAGCGAGGCGATAGGCGCTTACGTCGCCGTCGATGTTCTGCGCTACCAGGATGCCGTCGGCGACCACCGGCGTGGCACGCAAGGGCTTGCCGCCCATGCGCGTGCGAGCGGCGAGCTCGCCGTTGTCCAAGCGCAGCCAATGCAGGTAGCCGTCGAAATCGCCGACCACGGCATAGTCGCCCTGCACGGCTGCGCCGGTCAGATTGCGTCGCGCCAGTACTGCCTGCGTCCACATTGCGCTGCCGCTGGCCTTGTCCAGGCCGGAGACGTTGCCGCCGGTATCGCTCGCCACGACGCGATCGGCGGAGAGGCCCACGCGGTTGGCGCCGCCGACATCGCGCACCCAGATCGGTCGCCCGGATGGCGCATCGAGCGCCATCGTCTGCTTCTTGTAGCTGCTTGCGTACAGGACGGCGCCGTCGAGCACCGGCGTGCCGTCGATGTCGGCCATGCGATCGAGTTCCGTGCGGCCATCGGGCTGAGCGACGGTCTGTTCCCACAGCGGACGGCCGTCGGCGACGGCCAGGGCCACCACCGTGCCGTCGTCGTTGCCGACGAAGACGAAGCCTGGCCCCAGCGCCGGCGCGTCGTTGCCGCGCACGGTCAATGTCGGCAACTCGTGGTTCCAGAACCAGCGACGCTCGCCGCTGTTGATGTCGAGCGCTGTGATGCGGCCGTCATTGGAACGCACGAACACCATGCCCTGCCCGATCACAGGCGCGGCGATGATCTCGTTGCCGACTTTCGCCTTCCATTTTTCGGCGCCCGAGCTTGCATCCAGCGCGATCACGTCGCCCTCGAGGCTGCCGACGGCGACGATGCCCTCGCCTGCGCCCGGTCCACCGGACAAGGGCAGGTCGGAGTCGTAGTGCCAAGCCACGGCGCCGGTCTGCAGGTCGAAAGCCCGAACGCCCCCCTCGACCGCAGCGGCATAGACGCGACCATCGGCGATCATCGGACCCTGACGCGCGCCGAGGCGCCCTTCCCCCTTACCCGCCTTGGCGGACCACAGTTCACTGACCGATGCGGTCGCCGTGAACTCGGTCAACTCGGCCGGCTCGAGTGGCTTGTCTTTCTTGCCACCGCCGAACCAACCCTTCACGGTCGAACAGCCGCCAAGCGCGATCACGCACGCGGCGACGACGGCAGCACGGGTCCAGGCTGACTTCGGCTTCATCGGAGCGGACTTCATCGGAGCAGGCTTCCTCGTTGCGGGCTTCATCAAATGCGTGCCTCGGGCTTGGGCGGCGTACCGCCGGCCTCGGAGAGTTTGAGTTCGAGCAGACGCCGTTGCGGGGACGCGACATCCACCTTCGTCAGCGCTTGGGTATAGGAGGTTTGCGCCTCTTCGCGACGGCCCAGTACGAGTTGTGCGTCGCCGCGAGCCTCCAGCCCGGCCGCGTCATCGGCCGTTGCCAGCAGCTGCAGGGCTTCCTCGCCCTTGCCGGCATCGATCAGCAGGCGCGCCAGGCGCTGCGAACGGATCTGGGCGAGGCCGGGATCGGAGGATCGTACGTTGCGAAGACTGGCGATCGCGGCGTCGCGCTGGCCGGCTGCGACCTGCGCCTGGGCGAGATCGAGCGCCGCCAGGGTCGCATAGGGCTCGTCTTTCAGCGCCGCGACCTGCGCTTGCGCCTGCTTGAGGTCCTTGGCCTGGAGGCTCTTCAATGCCGCCTGGTAGTGCTCCCCGGTCTGCACGCGCTGGCTTTCGATGCGTGCCATCCACCAGCGCCATCCACCGACCAGCGCCAGGCCCAGCAGTACGCCGCCGATGATGCCGACGGCATTGCGTTGCAACCAGTTGCGGACTTTTTCGCTTTGCTCATGCTCGTCGAGCAGATCATCTATCGCCATATCAAAGCTGCCATGCTGTCTCTCGCCCGCGCTGAAGAGGCGGACCGGTTCGGATTGTGTGGACCGACGAGCCGGGCTGGCAGTTCCGATTCGGAAGGGGCCGCGATACGGTCCTTCATTCTTCTTCAGCCTGGCCGCGACGCCGGATCGTTGGGTTGACCGGCAGGTGTGCCCGGTTCGCCCGCCGATCGGACCAACAGGCCGATCAGCCGATGCAGTTTAAGGGACCCGCGATGCGGGTCGACCGTCCTATTCGGCAACCGGCACCAGCGAGCCGTCAGAGGATACCGCAAAGCGCGCGACGTTCGCCCGCAGATAGGGCGTGAGGTCCTGGAGGCGGCCGTGTTTGCGCACCTCGACGGCGGCGCCGTTGCCGAGCACCATGCGCGCCACATCGCCTGCTTCGTAGCTGCGTTGTTGCCCCTTGGAAACAAGGGCTTTTTCAAGCGTGGTGCCATCGGCAGCCGTCACTTCCACCCAGCTGTCGGCGTTGAACTTCAGGACCAGGCCCGGTGCTGTAGCTGAACGCCCGGGAAGCGCCGCCATCGAGGCGACAACGGGCGTCGGCGACACGCTGCGATGGTTGCTGTCGCGGGGAGCGTTCTCCGAACGCGCGCCAAGCGTGCTTGCCGGCAAGTCGAGTGGCGCGGCATCTCCGGCTGGCATGCCCAGGTGCGGACGTGTTGCCAACCAGACCGGAACCGCGATGGCCGCCGTGATCACGATGTAGACGAGGCGTCGCGCGAGCTGCTCGGCAGCACGCTGCATGGGCGGCGTAAACGTGCGCGGCACCAGCACGGAAGGTTCGATCATCGACGAGGCGCCAGGGGTGGCGGACACCTGAGCGGTGGTCAGGCCCAGCAGGCGTCCGTAGCTGCGCAACTGTCCACGCACGAAGACCGGGGCGCCGAGGCGGCTCCAATCTTCTGCTTCGAGCGACTCGACCACACGGACCGGCATTTTCAGGCGCGCGCCGACATCGGCGACACTCAGGCCGGCTGCTTCCCGCGCCTTGCGCAGGCGCTCGCCGCAGCCGCGGTTTTCGTCGGGCATGCCTTCGCCGGGCATGGCTTCATTGGGCATCATGGCTGACTGCTTCCCCAGGCTGAGCATTCCGCGCTTGCGGGAACTCTGTCCTCAAGCGCTGAACATAACGAGCGGCGGCTACCGTGTCGCCGAGTTTCTCTTCGATTTGTGACGCAAGTTGCAGCACTCGTGGCGAGGCCGCGCCCGCTGCCAGACAGCGTTCCGAGAAGGCGCGCGCTTCCATGAAGTGCCCGCCGCGATACTGCAGTTCGGCCATCGCCGCCAAGGCCACCGGACTTTCGGGGTCGAGGTCGAGTGCGGCGCGCAGGTCGTGGTCCGCGCGCGCTGTTTGGCCCAGGCTCATGGCGCAGGAACCCGCATTGGCAAGCGCGGAGGCCGGCGAAGCGTAGGTGGGATCGGCCAGGGCACGATCGAACCAGGTCAGCGCTTCGACGGCACGGCCATTGCCGCAGAGCCACGCACCATAGTTGTTGAGCACGTTGCCCTTTGCGGGTGCCAGTTCGGCCGCCTTGGCGTAGTAGCCGCCGGCCTTCTCGCTGTGGCCGCGTTGATCCTCGATGGCGCCCAGCAAGGTATAGGCACCGGGGGACTTCGGGTCGGACTTCATCGCCGCCCTGGTGTTGGCTTCGGCCGCGTCGTATTCGCCTGCGCGAAGGTGTCGCTCGGCCAAGGCGAGCTGGTCCATGCCCGCCATCCGTCGCTTGCCTTCCGCATCTTCGCGGAACGTGTACTCAGGAGCCTTCTGCTCGTAGTTGCCGCGTCCCGCCTTTGGCTTGATGAAGGTCAGGCGCGAGCAAGCCGTCGCAGCAAGCACGACCAAGGCGAGCATGGCGATGGCTTCACGCAGCCGCATCGGTCGCTTCCGGATCCTGTGACTGTGACTGTGACGCAAGACGTTTGCGGAACTCGGCCTGGCGACGCGTGCGATCCATCACCTGCCCCTTCAATTGCCCGCACGCGGCATCGATGTCGTCGCCGCGCGTGCGCCGCACCATGGTCAGCACCTGCGCATCGAGCAATGACTTCTGGAAGGCGCGGATATCGTGTTCGTCGGAGCGCTCGAAGCGCGTGCCCGGGAACGGGTTGAACGGAATCAGGTTGACCTTGCCAGCGTCCTTCATCTGCACGGCGTTGTCGAAGGCGCGCATGAGTTTGGCCAGCTGCCGTGCGTGCACGGGCTGGTCGTTGACGCCCTTCATCAGGGTGTACTCGAACGTGATCGACGCGCGCGGCTTGCGCCTGACGTAGCGCTCGCAGGCAGCCATCAATTCGGCGATCGGGTATTTCTTGTTGAGCGGCACCAGTTCGGTGCGCAGCTCGTCGTTGGCGGCGTGCAGCGAGACCGCGAGGGACACGTCGCTCTCCTCGCCGAGCCGGTCGATCATCGGCACCATGCCAGCCGTCGACAGCGTCACGCGCTTGTTGGCCAGGCCGAAGCCTAGGTCGTCGCGCATGATGCTCATCGCGCGCACGACATTGTCGAAGTTCAGCAGTGGCTCGCCCATGCCCATCATCACCACGTTGGTGAGCTTGCGCTGCTTGTGCGGGACATTACCCAGGTGCTTCGCCGCGACCCACACCTGGCCGATGATCTCGGCGGTGCTCAGGTTGCGGTTGAATCCCTGCGTTCCGGTCGAACAGAACGTGCATGCCAGACCACAACCGACCTGCGACGACACGCATAGCGTGCCGCGGCCCTTGTCGGGAATGAACACCGACTCGATGGCGTTGCTGCCATCCATCGCTAGCAGCCATTTGTGCGTGCCGTCGGTGGAAGGCTTCTCGAACTGGATCTGCGGTACACGCACTTCGGCATGCGCACCGAGCTTTTCGCGCAGCGCCTTGCCGAGGTCGGTCATGTCGTTGAAGTCGGTGACGTGCCGATGGTGGATCCACTTCATCACCTGGTGCGCGCGGTAGCGCTTCTCGCCGAGCGTGTCGGCGAAGAAGCGCTCCAGGCCCTCGCGATCGAGGTCGAGCAGGTTCTGCTTGGTGATCGCGTCGGTCACGTCGGGTTATCGCGAGTAAACGTCCGTGGATGGGAAGAAATATGCGATCTCGACGGCCGCAGTCTCTGCAGCATCGGAACCATGCACCGCGTTGGCATCGATCGAGTCGGCGAAGTCGGCGCGGATCGTGCCGACGGCGGCGTCCTTTGGATTCGTCGCACCCATCAGGTCGCGATTCTTGAGCACGGCGCCATCGCCTTCGAGCACCTGGATCATCACCGGGCCACTGCTCATGAACTCGACCAGCGCATTGAAGAACGGACGTTCGCGATGCACGGCGTAGAAGCCTTCCGCTTCCTTGCGCGACAGGTGCTTCATCCTTGCGGCCACGACCTTGAGGCCAGCCTTTTCGAAGCGGGAATAGATTTCGCCGATGACGTTCTTGGCAACGGCATCGGGCTTGACGATCGACAGGGTGCGCTCCAGCGCCATGGAAGATTCTCCGGATAGGCGGGCTGCGAGGGAGGCTCGCGCCCACAGTAACATGGAAAAACCCGCGGCGAAACGCGGGTTTAGCCGACTTGGCTACGGTAATTCTAGCGGATTCGTAACGCGGCCCACACAGCTATTTTCGGCTTCTGGTTGTTTGACGGCGATCGGATCCGGGTCTAGAATCAAACAAGCGTTTGATTCAGCCGTGGTGGAACGATGGCAAGCACCCAGTTTTCGACGAAGGACCGCATCCTCGGCGCTGCCGAGGAGTTGTTCGCCCAGCATGGGTTCGGCGGTACTTCGCTGCGCCAGGTGACCAGCCGTGCCGATGTCAACATCGCGGCCGTCAACTATCACTTCGGCAGTAAGGAGAACCTCGTCAACGAGGTGTTTCGGCGGCGCATGGACGAGATGAGCGCGCAGCGCCTGGCGCGACTTCGGACCGCGCAGGAACAGCATCCTGGCCAGCTCGAACCCATCCTCGCGGCGTTCGTCGAACCCGCCCTGGCACTGGCGCAGGACCGCAATGGCGGCGGTGCCTTCATCCGCGTCATCGCACGCGCTTATGCCGAAAAGAACGATGGCTTGCGCAAGTTCCTCTCGGACCAGTACGGACACGTGCTGCGTGATTTCAGCAAGGCGATGGCGGCCTGCCTGCCGCACCTGAGCAAGGAGGCCTTGTACTGGCGCCTCGACTTCCTGGCCGGCGCGTTGACCTATGCGATGGCGGATTTCGGCCTGATCAAGCGGCCCGCAGGCGTGAGCGAAACGAGACACCGCGAGCGCGCCGCCCAGGAATTGATCAGGTTTGCTGCCGCTGGCTTCCAGAGCGATCAATAACCTTTATAAACAAAGGCTTTAAAGACATGTCTGATAAATTGCTTGTTCGCAGGGCCGCGGTCCTGGGTGCTGGTGTCATGGGCGCGCAGATCGCCGCACACCTCACCAATGCCGGCGTCGACACGGTGCTGTTCGACCTGCCTGCGAAGGAAGGGCACCCCGATGGCTTCGTCCTGAAGGCGATCGCGACCCTCGGCAAGCTGAGTCCCGCGCCGCTCGCCAACAAGGGATTGGCCGAAGCGATCATGCCGGCCAATTACGACAACGGCCTGGAGCAACTGAAGAGCTGCGACCTGATTATCGAGGCGATCGCCGAGCGCATGGACTGGAAGCAGGATCTCTACCGGAAAATTGCGCCATTCGTTGCCGATCACGCCGTCCTGGCCAGCAACACTTCCGGCTTGGGAATCAATGCCTTGGCGGATGTTCTTCCAGAGCAATTGCGCCATCGTTTCTGCGGCGTGCATTTCTTCAACCCGCCGCGCTACATGCACTTGGCCGAGCTGATTCCTGCCCGTGGCACCGATGCTGCCGTCTTGCAGGGACTCGAAGCCTTTCTGGTGACGACACTGGGCAAGGGCGTGGTCTACGCCAGGGACACGCCCAACTTCATCGGCAACCGCATCGGCGTGTTTTCCATCCTGGCGACCATCCACCACACCGCCGAGCACAAACTGGGTTTCGACGAAGTCGATGCTGTCACTGGACCCTTGATCGGACGGCCGAAGTCGGCGACCTATCGCACTTCGGACGTGGTCGGCCTCGACACGATGGCGCACGTCGTCAAGACGATGGCCGATACGCTGCCCGATGATCCCTGGCACAAGTATTTCAAGTCACCGAAATGGTTGGATGCGTTGATCGCCAAAGGCGCGCTGGGCCAGAAGACGGGTGCCGGCATCTTTCGCAAGGTCGGCAAGGACATTCTGGTCCTTGACCTGAAGGCGCAGGACTACCGGCCGGCGACGGCAGAAGCCGCGCCCGAAGTGGTCGATATCCTCAAGACCAAGAATCCCGCCGAGAAATTCGCAAGGCTGAGGCAGAGCAGCCATCCGCAGGCGCAGTTCCTGTGGGCGGTGTTTCGCGACCTGTTCCACTACAGCGCCTATCACCTTGCCGACATCGCCGAAACCGCGCGCGATGTCGATCTCGCCATCCGCTGGGGCTATGGCTGGTCGCTCGGCCCATTCGAGACCTGGCAGGCCGCGGGCTGGAAGCAGGTTGCGCAGTGGATCGCCGACGACATCGTCGCTGGCAAGGCCATGAGCGACGCGCCACTACCCGACTGGGTCTTCGATGGCCGCGAGGGCGTCCATGCCGCCGAAGGAAGCTACAGCCCCGCCAGGAACGCAAAACTGCCGCGATCCTCGCTGCCCGTCTACCAGCGCCAGCGATTCCCCGATCCGCTGCTTGGAGAAAATTTCCCGGCTGGCGACACCGTGTTCGAGAACGACGGCCTGCGCATGTGGACGGATGGCGATGGCATTGCCGTCGTCGGTTTCAAGACCAAGATGAACACCGTCAACGACCAAGTGCTCGACGGCCTGCAGGAAGCCATCGGCCGCGCCGAACAGGACTTCCAGGGTCTTGTGATCTGGCAGGCCAAGGAACCTTTCTCGGCTGGCGCGGATCTTTCTGGTGCGATGGGCCTGCTGCAGGCCGGTGACGTGAAGGGTTTCGAGTCGATGGTGGCCAATTTCCAGGCGACCAGCCAACGCATCAAGTATTCGCTTGTCCCGGTCGTCGCCGCGGTCCGCGGACTGGCGTTCGGTGGCGGCTGCGAGTTCCAGATGCACAGCGCGCGCACCGTCGCAGGCCTGGAAAGCTACATCGGTCTGGTCGAGGCTGGTGTCGGCCTGCTGCCCGCCGGCGGTGGTCTGAAGGAGATCGCGGTGCGGGCGTCTCAAGCTGCCGGGCCTGGTGGCGATGTCTTCGCCGAACTCAAGCGCAGCTTCGAGACCGTGGCGATGGCCAAGGTGTCGACCTCCGCGATCGAAGCGCAGGAACTGGGCCTGCTGCGGCCGACCGACAAGGTCATCTTCAACGCCTTTGAATTGCTGTATGTGGCAAAACAGCAGGCGCTCGTCCTGGCCGAAAGCGGCTACCGCCCGCCCCTGCCCGCGCGCCGCATCGCGGTGGCCGGCGATGTTGGCATCGCCACTTTCAAGATGATGCTGGTGAACATGCTTGAGGGGCGCTTCATCAGCGAATACGACTACGAGATCGCGTCCCGCATCGCCACGGTGCTGTGCGGAGGCGAGATCGATCGCGGCGCGCTGGTCGACGAGGAATGGCTGTTGAAACTCGAACGCCAGCACTTCGTTGAGCTTGCACAGCAGCAGAAGACGCAGGAGCGCATCGCGCACATGCTCAAGACCGGCAAGCCGCTCCGCAACTGAGAGACGACAGGACACTATCGACATGAGCAAGCAGATCCAGGACGCCTACATCGTTGCCGCGACCCGCACGCCGGTTGGCAAGGCACCCAAAGGCGTATTCCGCAATACCCGTCCGGACGACATGCTGGCGCACGTGCTCAAGGCAGTGGTCGCGCAGGCGCCGGGCATCGACGTCAGCCGCATCGAAGACGCCATCATCGGCTGCGCGATGCCGGAGGGCGAGCAAGGCATGAACGTGGCACGCATCGGCCTGTTGCTGGCCGGCCTGCCGGACACGATCGCGGCGCAGACGATCAACCGTTTTTGTTCGTCGGGCCTGCAAGCCGTGGCGTTGGCGGCCGACCAGATCCGCCTCGGCCAGGCCGACCTGATGCTGGCCGGCGGTACCGAGTCGATGTCGATGGTGCCGATGATGGGCAACAAGGTCGCGCTGTCGCCGAACGTGTTCAAGGACGACCATGTCGCGATCGCCTACGGCATGGGCATCACCGCAGAGAAGGTCGCCGAGGAATGGAAGGTGTCGCGCGCGGACCAGGACGCCTTTGCGCTGGGCTCGCACCAGAAGGCGATCGCCGCGATCCAGGCCGGCGAGTTCAGGGCCGAGATCACGCCCTACGAAGTGATCTCGCACGTGCCGAACCTGGCCGGCAACACGGTGCAGTTGAGAAAGCTGCTCCTGGAGAACGACGAGGGCCCACGCCTGGACTCGTCGGCCGAAGGGCTGGCGAAGCTGCGTCCGGTGTTTCGCAACGCGCAATTTGGTGGCACGGTCACGGCCGGCAATTCATCGCAGATGAGCGACGGCGCCGCGGCTGTGCTGCTGGCTTCGGAGCAGGCCATCAAGGACTACGGGCTGACGCCGCTGGCGCGCTTCGTCTCGTTCTCGGTCGCCGGCGTGCGCCCGGAAGTGATGGGCATCGGACCGATCGCCGCCATCCCCAAGGCCCTGAAGCAGGCTGGCATCACGCAGGACCAGCTCGACTGGATCGAATTGAACGAGGCATTCGCGGCGCAGGCGCTGGCGGTGATCCGTGATGTCGGACTCGATCCGGCCAAGGTCAACCCGCTCGGCGGCGCCATCGCTCTCGGCCACCCGCTCGGGGCCACCGGCGCAATCCGTACCGCGACCATCGTCCACGGTCTGCGCCGCCGCCAGCAGAAGTACGGTCTGGTCACGATGTGCATCGGCACTGGCATGGGCGCGGCTGGAGTCTTCGAGGCCCTCTAGCCGCGCGCGGATGTAACTGCATCCGCCGATCAACGGTGACCGTCGCATGCTCCCGTGCGTATCACCCACGGCAGAATCGGTGTCGTCGTTGGTGAAGAACGCGCCGATGTACTAGTCGATCTTCGCTCGTCCCGCCGGCGCGGCTGGCCATGAATCAAGCAGAGTGCAGGGCTCGAGGCACTGCCGCACGCCGGTGGCGCTCAGCGCGCGCGGCCGTAGATTTCCACGTTCGTCGTTCCGTCCGGGTTCTGCGTCTTGGAAACGATGGTATTGGGAAGCGCATTACCCACGCTCGACATGTAGTACAGCGTCCAGTCCTCGGCTTCGCCAAGTGTCGAGAAGGTGCCGTTCAAACGACAAACAGTGGTCTTGCAATCCACGTCGAATGACTTCGGAACGATCTTTGCCTGCGCCAGTGCTTCCGATGTCGCCACGCCCGAGAGTTCCGTTTCCTTCTGCGCAGCCCAGGCCCTGTCGACTTTTTCAGCGCGATAGGCGGCCATGGCCTTCTGTTTGGACGCTTCTGCTTTACTCGCCGCTTCATCGCGCACGCGTGCGCGACGCGCGATGATCGCCTCGACGCGTTCCTGCATCTCGGCACCGCGCAAACGCGCATCCGTACTGGTGCGAGGGGACGCACGAGACTGCGACGATCCGGCGTCGTCGTTGCTGGTGCCCACCGCAGGCACACCATCTGTCGCTGTTCGTACGTCGTCTGCACCGACATCGATGCGGGACTGGCGAACCCACGCCGTGACGGCCGCCAGTCCAACGATAACGGCGACGGCCAGCAGCAAGGGGGCTTTCCTCTTCCAACTCGTAGCAACGGTCATGCTCTCTCCATGCTTCAAGCGTCTCAAAACGAAAACGGGCGCTGGCAATGCCAGCGCCCGCGTCGATCAAATCTTACGCCGACTCAGGCGTCATCGACGCCGAAGGTGACATAGGTATCGGTGATACCCGCGCCCGCAGGAACGCTGCAGCTCACATTGACGAGTGGATAGAAACCATCACCGCCGTTGTCAGCGGTCGTGAAGAAGATCTGGCCCTCTCCAGCCGCCGCGATCACGACGCTCTTGTTGAGGAACACGTTCGTCGCGTTCGCATCGAAACCGGCGACACCGGTACAGGAAACGGTCTTCGGCGTGGCGCTCTTGTTGTTGAGGAACACGCCGAATCCGCCAATCTCACGGATGTCTTCGCCGTCGTACTGCGTCGAGAACGAGCAAGTGATGAAGGCCGAAGTCGTGCCTTCGTTCTGGACAGCGAGCGGACGCTTGCGAAGCGTGGTTTCGGATGCCGGCAGGTTGCCCTGGCAATGCGATACCGCATTCGCACCCACTTCATTGACTTCTTCCGCAGCCTGTGCAGGCGCCGCGAGAACACTGGCGACCGCGACGACCAGCGACGCCAGACCGATGCTGTACTTCATGATCAACCTCTCCGAATGAAGGAAAAAGAGTCTGGGGCACCCAGCCCGCCGACGCCGCGAGCATACCGCAACTATGGTACCGAAACGACGATCGTCGGCCCCCGGACAACGCCGGCAATTGTTCGGCTAGATCGGCGCCCGGCGTTCAGCGGCGGGGGCTCCGGAAACAGCTCTGGATTGAAGAAGCCTCAAACAAAACCGTCAGCAGCGACCCGGGCCGGTGGGCGCTGCCCCCACGTGGCGCGGTCTACACAAGTCCTCTTTTAACCAGGTCGCGCAAGTCCGGAGATAACTCTCCGCTCTCCGGACAGCGCCGTATGGCCTAGCTATCGAGCGATCGCGTAGATGACCACGTGCGACGTCCCATCAGGCTCGGTGACGATCGAGGTATAGGCCCGTTTCATGTTGGAGCCCACGCTGGACATGTAAAGCATCGCCCAGTCTTCGCCGAGGCTACGGCTCGCGAGCCCTGCATCGACCTTGCAGGTCGTGGCCTTGCAGTCGATGTCCAGGCTCGCCGGCGTGACCTGTTCATCGAAACCGGACATCTTCGCCACTTCCTGCAAGCGCGCCTCGGTGGCTGCGGCCCACTGCGGATCGACCCGCTCGGCGCGATGGCGGGCGATGAGCGCCGCATTCGAGGCGCTCACGCGCTCCGACATGTCTTTGCGCCTCTTGTTTCGTTCGGCATTCATCCTCACCCGGTCGGCCTGAGAAAATCGCGGTCGATGCGGGACGGTGTCTTGGGATGTGGTAGGCGGACGATCCTGAGGTGTAACGGATGCCGCTACAGAGTCGCTATTTTGCAGCGCAGCAGATGAATCCTTCTCGGCCACGCGCATTGCCGAATGACGCCAAAGCACGCCCCCCAGTATTGCCGTGATGACAACCCCAAGGACGAATGCCGGGCCTGACTTCCGGAGAGTGCTGATCATGTTCGTATTCCGAAACCTTCAAGAACTAAAAAGGCGCCAGGAAAAGACCTGGCGCCCGTTGCTTTCACGATGAAGCTAACCGAGGATCACGGCGCTGCAGGAGCGTCGTCGAGGACGACGTCGGCATAGGTGTCATTGACCGCCACGCCTGGTGGCAGGGCGCAGGAGACGCTGATCAGGCCGCCGGTGCCGTTGTCGAAATCTGTATCGAACCAGACGAAGGCCTCGCTCTGGCCGCCCGCAGGAACCACCAATTGGAGGGGCACATATTCGTTGATCGCAGCGCCACCGTCGTCAGTCCGCCCTTCCCAGCCGCTAATACCGGTGCAAGTGGCGTTGACAGCCGCTGCCGTCGAGTTCGAGAGGTATAACGCGACAATTTGCCCCAGTTGCTCACTCCGCTCCAGTTCGAACGCACAGTTGATCGTGGCATTTGTAGTGCCTTCGTTGACCATGGCGAGCGGACGCTTGCGGATCAACGCTTCCGATACTTTGGTGGCTGGTTGGCAACGCGCGGACGGATTGGAGACAAATGACAGCTGTTCTGGTGTAGCTCTCGCTTGACCCATCGTCAACGTGGACGCAATCGCGACGGTCAGCGCCGCCAGCCCTGTTGCAAGTTTCATCGATAACTCTCCCTTTTTTGATGTGATGCGTGAGGATGGCTCCCCGGCGCCGACCGAGCATATCACCGACATTCGCCGACTCGTTGACAAGGAATTTACTTGCCCACGACAGGGGTTAGGGATCTTCTCGAATGCCCAATTCAGACAGGGTATTGACCATCAATTCGCGCGCCGCGACGCTCAAGGTCTCATGGTCCAACGCGTAACGGATGGTGGCCTCGATCAGCCCGAGGTGCGTTCCACAATCGAATCGGGATCCCTGGAAACGATAAGCCGTGACGGGGTCATTCTCCATCAGCGCAGAGATGCCATCGGTCAGCTGGATCTCGCCACCGGTTCCGGCGCGGGTTTTTTCCAGCAGATCGAAGATCTTTGGCGACAAAATGTAACGGCCGACGACGGCCAGCGTGCTCGGGGCCGTGTCCGGCGAGGGTTTTTCGACGATGGCGGTCACCCGCCCGCTGCGTCCGGAAAACGCCTCGGTCGCCACGATCCCGTAACTGCCGGTCTGCTCGGCCGGGACATCCTCGGTGGCGATGACGCTCGCGCCCGTCTGCTCGGCGATATCCGCCATCTGCGACAGCACGCCGGCGCCTCGGCTCCAGATCAAATCGTCGGGCAGCAGCACGGCGAACGGCTCGTCCCCGACCACGGGTCGCGCACAGAGCACCGCATGCCCCAGGCCCAACGCTTCGGCCTGCGTCACGAATACGGCGCGTACGTGGGGCGGCAGGATTTCACGCACGAGCGCCAGCTGTTCGTGCTTGCCGGATTTCTCCAGCTTCTGCTCCAGCTCATAGGCCTTGTCGAAATAATCGGCGACGGCATGCTTATAGCGATTGGTGACGAAGATCAGCGTATCGCAGCCAGCTTCGATCGCCTCGTCAACGGCGTACTGGATCAGGGGCTTGTCGACGATCGGCAGCATTTCCTTCGGCACGGTCTTCGTTGCCGGAAGAAAGCGCGTGCCGAGACCGGCCACCGGGAAGACGGCCTTGCGGATTCTCTTGCTCATCAGGTCCTACGGGCGTTGCGTGCGGGGAAGGCGACCACGGTGCCGACATGCGGTGCGCCGATCGGGGCTGCCGGCGAGAATTCGGGAACCGATTCGCGCAAGGTGGCGGCGAGGGATTCGATGTCGTAGCGCGCCACGGCTTCGCGCAAACGCTGGCTGGCGTTGTCGATGCGTTCGGCGACTACCTCACGCGCCTCCGCCTGCAGGATCTTCGGGTGCGCGGTGGGACGGTAGCGCTCGTCGGCGTGGAACAGGGTCTCGTGGAGTTTTTCACCGGCACGCAGGCCGGTGTAGACGATGGCCACGTCGCGCCCAGGGTGCTTTCCTGCCAGCCGGATCATCTGCTCGGCGAGCAGGCTGATTGAAACGGGTTCGCCCATGTCGAGGGTGTAGACCGCCTGCTGCGAGCCGATCGCTGCGGCCTGCAGGATGAGCTGGCAAGCCTCCGGGATCGTCATGAAGTAGCGGGTGACTTCCGGGTCGGTGACCGTGACCGGACCGCCGCTGCGGATCTGCTCGCGGAACAGCGGCACCACGCTGCCGGCGGAATCGAGCACGTTGCCGAAACGCACGGTCACGAAGCGCGTGGAGCGTTGGTCGGCGAACGACTGGCAGATCATTTCAGCAAGACGCTTGGTCGCGCCGAGCACGTTGACCGGATCGACAGCCTTGTCGGTGGAAATCAGGACGAAGGTGCCTACGCCTGATTGCCTGCTTTCGCGCGCCACGGTCTCGGTGGCGAGGACGTTGTTGCGGATCGCTTCGCGAAGCTGCGCTTCGAGCAAGGGAACCTGCTTGTAAGCGGCCGCGTGGAAGACGGCTTCGGGGCTGGACAGTTCGAGTGCATAACGGATGACGGCGGCGTCACCGCAATCTCCGAGGATGGGTACGATGCTGATCTGCGGGAAGTCGCGGCGCAGGTCCGATTCGGTCGTGGTCAGGGCCAGTTCGTCGATTTCGAGGAGAGCAATCTGGCGCGCACCATGCCGTGCGCACTGGCGGCAGAGTTCCGAACCGATCGAACCGCCGGCGCCGGTCACCAGTACGCTGCGCCCGCCAAGCCAGCCGCGAATCGCCTTCCAGTCCGGCGTGACCGGCTTGCGACCGAGCAGGTCCTCGATGGCGACTTCCTTCAATTCGCCAGGCAGCGAACGCCCTTCCAGCAGGTCGTCCAGCCTTGGCACGGTGCGGAACGGAAGGCCGGTCTGCTCACACGCCTCCACCACGCGCCTCATGGCCGAGGCATCAAGCGATGGCATCGCGATAACGATCAGTTTCGCTGCAGTCTCCGGTGCGATCCGGGCAACTTCGTCGATTCGCCCCAACACCGGCACGCCCTGCAGGTGGCTGCCGCGAAGCTTCGCGGCGTCATCGAGGAAACCGACCGGCTGATACGCGCCGGCCCTGCGCAGATCGCGCACCAACGTTTCGCCAGCCTGGCCGGCTCCCAGGATCAGGACCCGAATCGCGGCCTTGTCGGTCCGCGCCATGCCGTGGTCCTTCCACGTCCGATACAGCAGGCGCGGCATTCCCAGCAGCGCCGTCAACACCACCGGATAAAGCACCAGCACCGAGCGCGGCACTTGGTTTAGGCGGTTGTAGAGGAACAGCGCGAGGGAAATCGCGAGCAGTCCCAGCATGCAGGCCTTGAGGATGTTGACGAGGTCGGGGACGCTGGCGAAACGCCAGATGCCGCGATACAGACCGACCTGCCAGAAGACGAGGCCTTGCGCGATCAGAATCAGCAGGATTTCAGTGGACCAGATGGACGCCGGCGGCGTGACCGACAGCATCGAATAACGGAACTGGTGCAACCCCATCCAGCAAAGCCACACCATGCACAGATCATGAACAACCACTGCGGCGCGTGGCAGCCCCACGCTGATCCGGTCCTTCAAAGACATCATGCTGTGTGGCATCAGGCCCTGCGTCCCTGGGATGAAACCCTTCCACGGCCTTGCAGCCGGATCCATGCGAAAGCAGCGAGAAGGTGCCAAGCAATGACCGAAGCCATGATAGTCACCGCGCTAGCCGACTGTACCGACAACATTAAACCGACCCCCATGATCGTCCAGATCGCATAGACAGTCGTGACAACGACATGCCCTTGGCTACGAGCCGCCCACCGTTGATAGGCATGCTCCACGTGCGCCGTCCACCAACGCTCCCCCCGAACAATGCGCTTCATCAACGTCAAGGAAGCGTCAACCATGAAGGCTGACAACGGGACAAGGAACACAAACTGAACCATCGACGGCCGCTCCGGCCTTGCCGAAACCTCGAGTGCAAGCAGCGTTGCCAGGCCGAAGCCGAGTGACCCGCTGCCAACATCGCCAAGGAAGATCCTTGCCTTGGGGAAGTTGAAGGGAAGGAACCCGCAGGTCGCGGCAGCCAGCGCAAGCGCTGCGGCGGATGCGACCTGATCGGCCATGCACAGCAGATACCCGAGGGCGACGATGACCGCCTGGCTGGCTGCGAGGCCATCGATCCCATCCATGAAATTCCAGACATTGACCAGGATCAGCGCGATGGCGAAGACGACGCACGCAACTGCCAGACTGCCATTCTCCTGGTAGACCGCCGCTGCCAGGATGCCGGCGGCGGCTGCGTGGACCAGCAGGCGCAGCGCGGCCGACAACGGCCGGTGATCGTCGATCCAGCCCACCGCTGCCACGAGCAGCAGGCCACTGCCGCCAGCCAGCAACAAGGCCGAACGATCCGGTCGCCACACCGCCAGCGCCAGGAACGCCAGCAGCAACGCGACGACGATGGAGATCCCCCCGCCACGTGGCGTCGCCACAACATGGCTGCGACGCTCGCCCGGCTCGTCGAGCAGCCGGCGATGCAGGGCGTAGCGCCGCGCGATCCACGTGCCAGCGAGGCCGATCATGAAATGCACCGCGATCCAGCCAAGCAGGCTTGCGCCAGACGGCATCCCTACACCACCGCGTAATTGAGCAGCGGCTTGATCGTGCCCCACTCCTTGCAACTGGGGCATTGCCAATGATGGCTGCGCGCGCCGAATCCGCAGCGGCTGCAGCGATAGCTCGGATTGCGCACCAGCAACTGATCGGTGATCTGCTTGAGATCGTGCAGGGTCGCGGTCGAATCCGCATCCTCGGCAAGCGTCAGCTCGATCAAGGCGGCTTCACCACGAACGGAAGGACGATCCTTGAGCTGCTGCGCCAGGTAGGCGCGTGCGGCCGCCACGCCCTCGCCCGCCTCCACCAGTCGCGTCAGCGCAAGCACCGGCGCGACGCCCCGATAGTGCTCGCTCATCTCGGTCAGGAACGCGCGCGCGCCGGTGGTGTCGCCCGCTCGTTCGTAACAGCTCAAAAGCGCGGGCAGGATTTCGGGCAAGTAGTCTGCGTCATGCCGCGCGGCGCGCTCGAATGCACGGATCGCGGCCGCATCGTTGCCGGCATCGAGTTCGATGCGCCCCTCGAGCATGCCGGCGCGTACCGAAGTCGAGTCAGCCGCGTACGCGCGGGCGATGGCCGCGCGCGCTTCCTCAATGCTGCCTGCAGCGCGCAGCTTGTCGGCCAACTCGCACTCGAACTGCCCGATCAGCTTGCCCATCGGCTCGCCGGTCGCCGCCTCGAAGCGCGATGCGTTCTCTATGGCCTTGTCCCAATCGCGCTCGGCCTGATAGATGCCGATCAGGTGCTTGAGCGCCTGCGGCGCGCGCTGATCGATCTTGGCGAGGTCGGTGAACACGGTCTCGGCGCGATCGAGCAAACCCGAACGCATGTAATCCTCACCCAGCGCCAGCAGGGCCTGCACCTTCTGCTGATCGTTGAGGTCGGCGCGCTGCACCAAACCCTGGTGGAGCCGGATGGCGCGGTCGACTTCGCCACGGCGGCGGAACAGATGGCCGAGGGCGACCTGGGTCTCGAACGTGTCCTTGTCCAGTTCCGCGATATGCAGGAACAGTTCGATGGCCTTGTCCGGCTGCTCGTTGAGCAGGTAGTTGAGGCCGCGGAAATAGGTAGTTGAAAGATGGCTGACCTGGCTGTCGCTGTGTCGTTCGCCACCGCGGCGACCGATGATCCAGCCGCTCAGGGCCGCAAGCGGTAGCAACAGAAAGAACCAGAACCACTCGTTGACGAATTCCATTGGCTCAGGTCCTGCCGTCGTCTTCGCGGGGCCCCGCCAGCGCTGCCTGCTTGGCATGCGTGCGCCGCAACTGTTGCCGCAGAGGCAGGACCAGCGACACGGACAGCATCAGGCCGCCAAGGATGGCTCCGATCAGCACTGAGACCAGCAAGGCGACGCCGAGCGTGGCAGGCAACTCCACGAACCCCAGGTCGATGACAACCACCTGCGGGTTCAGCGCGCCAATGAGGACACCGGCGGCCACGAACAACAGGGCAATGAGGAATCGGATCAGTCGCATCGTGCCACCAGCTTATCCGACGCGCAGCTTATCCGACGCGGTCGCGTCGAACGATCAAGCGCCGGTCAATCTTCGGGCGGCAATGGCGCCACCGTGCTGACGCGCTCGCGCAGTTCCTTGCCGGGTTTGAAATGGGGCACATGCTTGCCGGGCAGTGACACTGCGTCGCCGGTCTTGGGATTGCGGCCCGTGCGCGGTGGACGGTAATGCAGCGAAAAACTGCCGAAACCACGGATCTCGATGCGCTCGCCGTGCGCAAGCGAGCCTCCCATCATCTCCAGCAGGGACTTGACGCCAAGGTCGACGTCGTCGGCCTTGAGGTGCCCCTGGCGGAGGGTAAGGATCTCGATCAGTTCCGACTTGGTCATGGTGCGGTCGTGGGGGGGGGGGGGGGGGGGGGGGGGGGGGGCGCGGCGGGGGGTGGGGGCCTGGGGGTGGGTACGTATATCGATCTGTTCCGACTTGGTCTGGGTGCGGTCGTGGGGGGGCGATCGGGCTTGCGCCGTACCGCCGCCTGGTCCTTACTCGGACTTGCTGTCGAGCTGCTCGCGCAGCAGCGCGCCGAGCTTGGTCGTGCCGCTCGAGGCATCCGAGACCGAGGCACGGGTGTTGTACTCGGCCAGCGTGTCCTGCACTTCGGCCTCGTCCTTCGCTTTGATCGAGAGCTGCAGCGCGCGGCCCTTGCGATCCATGCCGATGAAGCGGGCCTCGATCGTATCGCCGACTTTCAGATGCTGGGTCGCATCGTCGACGCGTTCATTGGAGATGTCGCGCGCGGCCACATAACCTTCGACGCCGTCCGCCAGGTCGATGACGGCACCCTTGGCATCGACTTCACGCACGGTGCCGGTCAGCTTCGAGCCCTTGGCATTGGCTGCCATGAACTGGCCGAAAGGGTCCTGCTCCATCTGCTTCACGCCGAGACTGATGCGCTCGCGCTCGGGGTCGACGGCCAGCACCACGGCTTCGAGCGTGTCGCCCTTCTTGTAGTTGCGCGCCACGTCTTCGCCGGTGGAATTCCAGCTGATGTCCGACAGGTGGATCAGGCCGTCGATGCCGCCGTCCAGGCCGATGAAGATGCCGAAATCGGTGATCGACTTGATCTGGCCCGAGACCTTGTCGCCCTTCTTGTGGATGGCCGCGAAGGTCTCCCACGGGTTCGACGTGACCTGCTTGATGCCGAGCGAGATGCGGCGACGCTCTTCGTCCACGTCCAGCACCATGACTTCCATCTCGTCGCCGACCTGCACGACCTTGGACGGATTGACGTTCTTGTTGGTCCAGTCCATCTCGGACACGTGCACCAGGCCTTCGACGCCCGGCTCGATCTCGACGAACGCGCCGTAATCGGTGACGTTGCTGACCTTGCCGAACACGCGGGTGTTGGACGGGTAACGGCGGGCGATGTTGTCCCACGGATCTTCGCCGAGCTGCTTCAAGCCGAGCGAGACGCGGTTGCGCTCACGATCGAACTTCAGCACGCGGACCTTGAGCTCGTCGCCGACGTTGACCACTTCGGACGGATGACGAACGCGCTTCCAGGCCATGTCGGTGATGTGCAGCAGGCCGTCGATGCCGCCGAGGTCCACGAACGCGCCGTAATCGGTG
>JACMKK010000413.1 GCA_014380115.1 Luteimonas sp.
CGGCCGATGCCGCTGTCTTGCGCGCGGCGCAGCAGGCCAGGGTCGACATCGCCATACCAGCCGGTGTGGATCTCGGCGAGCACTGCGTGCAGGCCCATGCTGCGACTCAACCGTTCCAGACGCGCGGTTGCGGCTGCTTCGCCTGCGCGCGCAGCGCCCGTACGCGGCCGGCGAAGGCGAGCGCCACCAGCACCAGCGCGATGACGCCCGCGGCCAGGCCGATGCCGAGCGGACTGATCGAGGAGAGCGACATCGGCATCGTGCCGGCCACCGAATGCGGACTGGCCGCCGCCGGCGCCGACACGGTGGCGAACTTCACTGTCACCTTGTTGACGTCGTCGAGCCCTTCCACCGAATCCTTGACCAGCACTTTGATGTCGGTCTCGCGGTCGCGCACGTTGGCGCCGGCCTGTTCGTAGATCATGACGGCCGCGGACGAGTCGATCGTGTCGCCGCCGAGCGGATCGCGGTCGGGCAGGGCGATGTGCACGCGAGCGTCGACCACGCCGGGCATCAGCGACAGCGTGCGCGCGAGTTCCTGCTGCAGGCCGAAGATGTAGCGTGCCTTCTCCTCGATTGCCGACGAGGCGAAGCCTTCCTTCTTGAAGATCTCGCCGAGCGTGGCGTACTGGGCGCGCGGCAGGCCGCGCGAGCGCAACACCTGCATCGCATACGGGAAGTCGTTGCGGCCGACACGCACCTCCCAGCCGGTCTTGCTCGGCGACGGCGCCTTGTCGGCCTCGATGCCCGAGTCGAGCAGCGCCGCCATCAGCTCGTTGGCCTGTTGCTCGTCGAGCTGGCTGTACAAGGGCGCGCGTCCGCAGCCAGCCAGCAACAGGGCGGCGAGCACGATCGCTGCCCAGCGCAAGGCGTTTTTGGATCCCGGCTGCTTCATGCGAACCTCCTGTCCATGCATCACGACTGCTGGCGGAACAGCTGCTGGATGCCGTCGGACGTGCGATTGGCGACATTCGAGGTGAGCTCCGCCTTGAACAGGAACTGATGGCACTTCATCGTCATCTCCATCATCTGTCCGGGCGTCAGGTCCTCGCTGTTGGCGCTCATGGTCTGCGACATGGTGTTGATGTTGTCGGCGCCGCCATTGAGGCCGTCGAGCGCGGACAGGACCGCGCGCATGCCTTCGGAGGGCTTGGCCGCCGCGGCATTGAGCACCGGTTCGCTGCCCTGCGTCGGCGCCGCGCCGCCGCTGCGTTCGAGCGATGCGGCGAACTGGCGGATGTCGTACGCCGACGCCTGCGGCGACTGCGCAACGCCGGCGCCGGGGCTGGCTTGCTGCGCGGCTTCGAGTGCCGCGACTTGGATGGCTTCGATCATCTCTCGATCTCCTTGGAAAGTGTCCCCGACCATCCGCCCGCGCCAGGCGCGGGCCGGAGGGCAAGGATCGATGCAACAACCCGCACGCGGATTACTGGCGCTTGCCGAGGGTCTCGAGCGCCTGGCCCACGCTGTTCTGCGAGGTCGCGGCGTTGTTGGAGATGAACTGCATGCGCAGGCTTTGCGCGGTGAGTTCGACCATGTTCGACGGTTCGTCGCCGCCGGCGCCGATGACGTCGGACAGCTCGGTGATTTTGGCCGCCTGCGCATCGAGGGTCTGGCCCCAGGCGCGCGACATCGCCTCGTACCAGCTGCTTGAACCGCCCGAACCGCCGCCGCGCACGCTGCCGCTACCGGCGTTGCCGTTGGCGGTGGCGATGTAGTTGCCGAGGGTCGGATTGATGGTGGTGTTGCTCATGGTGTCTCTCCTTGTTGAAAACGGCCGCATGGCCGGCAGGCTTGCGATGGACGTCTTGACGATGGAACTGGTACTGCGGGATCGGATTGCATGAACATGAAGCGGTGTGTTTCGTGAAAGTGGCGTGGCGGCGCGCGGCTCAAGGGCGCGTTGGTCAGATATTGGTGACCGGTGTCTTGGCAGGCGCTTCGGCGACGGCCTTGGTCGTCGCCTTCGGCGTCGCGGTGGGATCGGCTTTGGCGTCGACCGCGGGCTTGGCCGCCTCCGTCGCCGTCTGCAACGTGGCGCCCGCCGACGAACCGGCGACATTCGCGAACATCGAGGGCTTGATCTGTTTGGTCTGCCCGTCGGGCATCAGCGCCCAGGCATGCGTGCCGATCGCGATCAGCTTGCCGCCACCGGGCAATTCCGAACCGACCGCGTAGCGGGTGCCATCGGCGGCCAGCGCATGCGGCTCGGCGCCGCGCACCACCGCCACGATCTGCGCCTCGGGCTTCTTCTGCGCGACGGCGGCGCCGGCGGTGGCCTGGACCTTCGGTTCGGCGGCGAAATTGCGCGGGATCACGCGCTTGACGCCGACCACGTCGATCATCGCGCGCGAAGTCGCCGCGGTGCGCAGCGCCTGCTCGTCCTCGAAGCGGCCGCTGACCTCGACGTCGCCCTTGCCGAGGTAACGCGTGCGCGCATTCAGGCCTTGCGAGCGCAGCACTTCCTGCACGTCGTGAGCGATGTCCTCGCCGGTGCGCAGGTCGATCTTGGCGACGATGCCTTCGCGCCCGATGCGCTGGCGGATCTGCTCGCGCGTGGCGACATCGTCGACACTGCCCGACAGCACCGGCAGGCCCTCGGGCGTGACGGTGGTGGCGCCGTCGGTGATGCGGTATTGCGCCGCGATGGCGTCGAGGCGGTCGATCGGTTGCGGCCCGGTGCGCCCCTTCGGCACGACCGCGGCGAAAATCGCCACCGAGGCCAGCGACAGCACGGCCAATCCGGCGATCGTCGGCAGGTGGCGCAGATAGGAACGCTTCGCCGAAGCCCTGGTCGCGACATTGCCGTGGTAGGACGGCAGCAACGCAGACCAGCGATCGTCTTCTTCCGCGCCCACCGCGAACGCGACCTCGCCCAGCTCGATGCGCTGGAACGGCGCCAGCGCAACCGGATCGCCGGGATGCAGCAGGCGACCATCGATGCGCAGCGGCGCGTCGAGCGCGCGCAGCGAAAAGACGCCGCCGAGCGAGATGACCAGCGCGTGGTGGCGCGCGACGCCGGCGTCGGCGAGCACGATGTCGCAGTCCTCGCCGCTGCCGATCACGATCATTTCCTGCGCCGCGAGCAGGCGGCTGGCGCCGCCGTGCAGGCCCGAGAGGATGCGCAGTACATCCGGTTGCAAGCTAGCCGGTTGCAAGCTAGCGGGTTGCGGGCTGTTGGTTGACGGGCTGTCGGACGACGTGTCGTTGGGGGATGACATGCGGGGCTCCATGCGGCTTTGTTGCTTGGCTGCTGCTCTAGCGGCGGTATGTGGTTCTAAGTGGTCTTTTTGGTCAGGCGTTGATCTGGCCGGCCTGCACGATGCGCAGGTCCGGGGCGAGTTCCTGGTAGGACAGGACCGGCAATTCGAAGAAATCGACTTCCATCAGCTTGCGAAGATGGCGTCTCACATCCAGCGAACACAGCAGCACCGGCTGCACGTGCTCGGATTGCCGCGCCAGGTGCGCGCGCACTTCGGCGCCGAGGCGCGCGGCCAGTTCCGGCGAGATCGCCAGCTGGCTGGCGCCGCCGGCCACGCGCACCGACTGGCGCAGCTTGTCTTCCAGTTCGGGATGGATCAGCAGCACGTGCAGGGTGCGCTCGGCATCGGCATAGCGGTCGGCGATCTCACGCTTGAGCGCTACTCGCACGTATTCGGTCAACAGCACGACATCCTTCTCGCGGCCGCCGACATCGGTGATCGCTTCGAACGCATCGCGCAGGTTGCGGATCGGCACGCCTTCCTCGGCCAGCCGCCGCAGCACGTCGGCGACGCGTTGCGGTGCCACCACGCGCAGCATTTCCTTGACCAGGTCGGGGTAGTCGCGCTGCATGCGGCCGAACAGGTGCGAGGTCTCCTGGATGCCGAGGAAGCCGCCGAGCCGGCGTTGCAAGGCACTGCGGCTGTGGTCGGCGAGCGTGTCGATCGCGCTGCGCGTGTCGGCGTCGTTGTCGCTGGTCCAGTCACCGGCCAGCACCGGAAAGAAACCCGGTACCCGGGCGGCGCTGTCGCCGGGCACGCGCGCCGGACGGAAACGCGCATCGCCGCGCAACTGCCCGGAAGCGAGCCGCGCGCCGAACGCGCTCAGTCGATAGGTACCTTCGCCGGCGAGGCCGGCATCGACGCGCACGATGGGACTGGGCACGGGCACGCCGTATTCCTCGCGCAGGCGTTGCGTCACTTCGGTGAGGCGCGCGCGGATCGGCTCCTCGCCGAGCGCCCTGGCCAGCGACGGCGACAGGTCGAGCTGCAGTGGCGCCGGCGGCGAGAGCTCGTCGGCGTCGTCCTGCTTGTGCGCCGCCGCCAGTTCCGCATCGCCGACGCGGAACATGCGCCGCAGGGTTTCGTAATTGTGCCGGTAGCGCCACGCGCCGAGTCCCAGCAGGACCACGCCGAGCACGCCGAACACGGGCCACGGGAACCCGGGCACGAACATCATCAGCAGCGCCAGGCCACCGGTGATCAGCAGCACGCGCGGCTCGCCCGACACCTGGCGGGTGATCGAATCGCCGAGGTGGCGATCGTCTTCCTCGCCGGCCGTGCGCGTGACGACGAGGCCCGCCGCGATCGTGGCGAGGATCGCCGGAATCTGCGACACCAGGCCGTCGCCGATGGTGAGGATGCTGTAGGTGTGCGTGGCGTCGCCGAGCGTCATGTCGCGCTGCAGGACGCCGATCGCCAAGCCGCCGAGCAGGTTGATCAGGATGATGACGATGCCGGCGATGGCGTCGCCCTTCACGAACTTCATCGCGCCGTCGAGGCTGCCGTGCAACTGGCTCTCGACCTCGAGCAGGCGGCGCTTGCGGCGCGCCTCGTCCTTGTCGAGCATGCCCGCGCGCAGGTCGGAGTCGATCGACAGCTGCTTGCCGGGCATCGCATCGAGGGTGAAGC
>JACMKK010000414.1 GCA_014380115.1 Luteimonas sp.
CGAAAAAGCGTGGCAGCACGTCGTTGGCATTGGTCGCCAGTCGGATCTCGCCGATCGGCAGGCCCATCCGTTTCGCCACGTATGCCGCGCAGGCATTGCCGAGATTGCCGGTCGGCACGATGTAGTTCAGGAGCACGCCGTGGTCCGCATGGAACCGCAGAGCGGTCTGGGCGTAATAAGCGGTTTGCGGCAGCAGGCGGCCGAGACTGATGCTGTTGGCGGAGCTCAGCGCGATTTCGCGGCGCAAGGTCTCATCCGACAGCGCTTGCTTGGCGAGCCGCTGGCAGTCGTCGAAACTGCCGGCGACGCGGAACGCGCGCACGTTGTCGCCCCAGCAGCCGAGGCCGTGCGCCTGCCGCGGCGAGACGCGGCCTTCGGGATACAGGATCGCCACGTTGAAGCCGGGCCGGCGATGGAAGGCTGCGGCGACAGCCGCGCCGGTGTCACCCGAAGTGGCGACGATGATCGTGGTGGGCGGCGCGTCGTCCGTGCGCAGTCGCGACAAGGCTTCGGCGAGGAAACGCGCGGCGTAGTCCTTGAACGCGGCCGTGGGGCCGTGGAATAGCTCGAGCAGCCAGTCGCTCTCGCCGTGCAACCGTCGCAGTGTTGCAGGGAAGGAAAACGCATGCGCGCAAATGTCGCTGAGCCGATCGCGCAGCGCAGAATCATCGAAGTAGGGCGCGAGCAGCGCGTGCGCAGTTTGGTCGAGAGTCGCGGACGGCGTTTCCAGAGCAGGCTTTGGAAAATGTTCCGGTACGTACAGCCCGCCGTCGGGCGCGAGGCCTGCGGCGAGCGCGTCGTCGATGAAGGTGGTGAGCGTGGCGCTACGGGTGCTGAGGAATTTCATGACCTAGAAGCCGTCATGACCGGCCATGCGGCTGTTAAGGGCGGCCGCGCGGAGGCGGGAACCCAGTGACTTTGTTTCTCCCTCTCCCCGCTTGCGGGGAGAGGGTGGCCGAAGGCCGGGTGAGGGGTGTGTATCGGTTGCACAGAAAAAACGAAAGTCACTGGGTTCCCGCCTTCGCGGGAATGACGGATGGGAAGATCACGGAGCATCGATCACCTCCGCCCGCGGCCCCGCCACCGGCGAAACATAGGCGCGCGAATCGAATCCGGCCGCCGCGAAGGCCGCACGCATCGCCGGCGCCGCCACCTCCGCCTGCGCTTTCGAAGCGAACCAGGCGAACACGCTCGGTCCGCCGCCGGAGATGCTCGCACCGAGCGCGCCATGCTCCAGCGCCGCCGACTTGACCTGCGCGAATCCCGGAATCAACGGTGCCCGCCGCGGCTCCACCAGCAGGTCCTGCAGCCCTTCGCCGATCATCGCCGCATCGCCGCGTTGCAGGCCGGTGAGGAACAAGGCCAGATGCGCGCTCTGTTCGACGATCAAGCCGAGCGGATACGGCTCGGCCAGCGCCGCGCGCGCGCGGCGCGTTTCGAGCACCTGGTCGGGATGGATCGTGACGCAGTGCAGCCACGTGGGCGCGAACAGCGCGATCATTCGGGACCTCGTCGCCAATACCACACCGCCAAGCAGCATCGGCGCGACATTGTCGCCGTGGCGGCTGCCGCTGGAGACGGACTCTCCTTCCAGCGCGAATGGATACAGCGCTTCGCGGGGCAACGGCGTGTCGAGTAGCGCGTTCGCGGCAACGAGCGCCGCCACGCACGACGCCGCCGAGCCACCGAGACCGGAACCCAGCGGGATACCCTTCTCCAGCTCGAGTTCGAAGCCATGCG
>JACMKK010000415.1 GCA_014380115.1 Luteimonas sp.
CCGTAATCGCGCGATCGGTCGCGCAGTCAGAACATCGGGGCGTCGCGTGCGCGGACAAGCACCCGCAACGCTGTGTCCCGGCCAAACACTACTCGCCGACCACGCTTACCCACCATTGTGCGCGGCGTCGCATGCAGCCCGTTTATCGCCCGCCGAGCAGCGGGTACGGGTTGATTGGCGTGCCCTTCCACCACTGCCGCTCCGGCCCCAGCACGAAGATCGCGAAGTGCAGGTGCGGCGCTGCAGGGCTGGCATTGCCGGTACTGCCGACGTAGCCGATCACTTCGCCCTGCCGGATCGCCTTCTTCTCGGCCAGGCCCGGCGCAAAGCTTTGCAGATGCGCGTAGTAGTACGCATAGCGGCCGCTCGGCTCGAACTGGTAGATGGTCAGTCCGCCTTGCTTGCTGTCGAACAGTTTCTCGACGCTGCCATCGGCCACCGCGAGCACCGGCGTGCCGGTCGGCGCCATGATGTCGAGTGCTTCGTGTGCGCGTTCGCTGCCGCGCGCATCGCCGAAGGTATCGGACAACTGCGACGGCGCCACGCCGCTGACCGGGACGATCAGGCCGGCAATGTTCGGCGTGGGAACGACGGTCGGTGATACGGCAGGCGGTGACGCAGCGATCGGTTGGTCTGGTGCGTCCTGTGCGGCGACTTCGTTCGGCGCGATCGCATCGGTAACAGGCGCGGAGGTCGCGCGGTCGCTCCGCGCGGCCTGCGTACGCTCGCCGCGCGTCATCACGTAATACACCACGTTCGCGCCGAGCAAAGCGCCGATCAGCAGCACAACCAGCTGCTTCAGCATCGTTCCCGCACCTCGCGCATGCGCAACACCTGCATCATCCTGTTCATTCCTGCAGGATCGCCGGCGTGCCCGGCGCCACCGCGGCAGCCAGCGCATCCGCCGTCCAGTTGCTCAGGCGGATACAGCCATGCGATTCGGTCTTGCCGACCTTCGACGGTTCCGGCGTGCCATGGATGCCGTAGTGCTCCTTCGACAGGTCCACCCACACCGTGCCGACTGGATTGTTCGGTCCGGGCGCGAGTTTCGCCTTGGCGTGTGACGGATCGGCATCCCAGAACAGCGCCGGGTTGTAGTGGAAATCGGGATTGCGGGCGACGCCCTTGATCTTCCATTCGCCGACCGGCAACGGATCGTGCTTGCTGCCGGTCGAAGCGGGATAGCGGGCGATGGTCTTGTCGGCAGCATCGACCAGCGCGACGCTGGAATCGGACTTGTCGACGATCACTCTCGCCGCCTGCGGCAACGGCGCGCCGCCATCAATGTTCGGAACGAGGATTTCGGTGCCGGCCTTGTCCAGGGCCTTGCCCGGATTCAAGCGCTGCAGCAGCTTCGGGCTGGCATGGAATTTCTCACCGAGCGCCTCGGCCGCCGACGTGTAACCGAGGGCCGCGAGTTTCGATTTCTCCATCAGGTCGTCCGGCAGCGCGTTGAACGGTCCTACATCTGCCGCCGCGATCGTGTAGCGCACCAGCACTTCCGCGCTGTCGGCGTTCAAGGCTTTCCACGTGGCTGCACCGAGCTTGCCGTCGTCGGCGAGGTCGCGGCTGCGCTGGAACGCGGCGATCGCGCGCGCAGTGTTCGATCCACCGCCGCCGTCGATCTCGCCGGGCGAAAAATGTGCGCGGTCGAGCAGGACCTGCGCGCGCAAGGTGGCTGCGGCACCGGTCGTCGTGGCGACGTCGTTCACTGCCTCTGCGGTGAGTTCCGTGGTCGCCGCGTGCACAGGGTCGAACGCCGATGCAATGGCGAGCGCGAGCGTTGCTGAGAGCAGGCGTGGCGTGAATCTTGTCATGACGGACCTTCGCTGTTGGCAGGCCCGGATGCTGCGTGAGGGACGCGCCAGCACCGCGTGAAGGCTAGTGCGCCGCGGCGGCCTTGCGTTCAGGCTGGTCGCAATGCAGGAAGCGCGAACCGTTCAGCCACGCCGCATCGTTCGCGTACGCGAACACCAGCTGTCCCTGCTTGAGGCTGTCGATCACGCCCTGCGCGACTGCCTTGCGCACCGCCGGGCAACCCCAGCTGCGGCCGAGTCGTCCCTGCCGCAATGCCTGCTGCGGATCGACGTAGTCAGCACCATGCATCACCAGCAGGCGCTCGCGCGCGTGGTCGTTGATGCCGGGTTCGAGGCCGTCCATGCGCAAGGAATAGCCGTTCTCTCCGATATAGGTTTCGGCGGTCGCGAACAGGCCGATGCTGGACTGATAGGTGCCTTCATCGTTCGAGAAGCGCGTCGCCAGGTTGTCGCCGCTACCGCGGCCGTGGGCGACGTGCTCGGCGTACAGCAGGCGTCCGCGATCGATGTCAAAGACCCATAACCGCTTCTGTGTCGACGGCAGCGTGTAATCGATCACCGCCAGTCGCGCCGGTGCCTCGACCGTGTCGGACGCGACTGCGCAATCGCGCGCTTCCAGCGCGAGTGCCAGCACCTTGCGGTCCAGTTCGGGTGCCGCGCTCGACAGGCGTATCAGCAGATCCTGCGCCTGCGCGAGGCACGGCACGATGCAGAGCAGCAGGACCAAGTTGCGATGAAGGCGCATGCGCTGGAGCATAGCGTGGCACGCATGGAGGGCGTCGTGAGGCGCACGGCCGGTTGCGTGGAGCGTGGTACGACCGGCCCAACCTGTGGACAACCGCACAGTCCGCGTCCGGCAAACCGCTAAAGTCGCCGCTGCCTTTCCAGTGGAGCGGTTCCATGCGCACGATGGTCATTGCAGCGGCATTGCTCGCCGGCGTCACCTGCACGGCTTCGCAGGCCGCGCCGCCACCGCGCTTCACCAGCGATGCGGTCTGGCACCAGGACATCCGCCTGCAGCGGCCGCATGCGAACTCGCGCACGATGATCTCGACGCTGGCCGGCCTCGGTGGCTTCGGCTTCGGGCGCATGCAGATCGACTTCGGCCTGCAGATCGTGCACGCGGTGCCGGGCGCGCCGACGCGCAGCATCGTCGGTTTCCCGACCACCGGCGATTACTACTCACCCGATTGCGAACCCGTCGGCAGCACCATGCCGGTCCCCGCCAATGCAGCGATCGAAGCCCAGCCCGGCCTGGCCTGCGACAACAACAACGAGGATTGCCACCTGCTGGTCGTGCAGGGCAATCGCCTGTACGAGGCCTACCGTGCCAATGCCAGCGGCGCCGGCGGCCTGCAGGCGCAGTGCCTGGCGGTGTGGAAACTCGATCAACGTTATGCCGCCGACAATCGCGGCGAGCACTGCACCAGCGCCGACGCGGCGGGCTTCCCGATCGCACCGCTGCTGTTCAATGCCGACGAGGTGTATGCGGCGATGCAGGTCGCCAACGGCGATCTCGGCCATGCCATCCGTTTCATCCTGCCGAACGCGCGCATGGCCTCACGCCCCGGTGGCGTGAAGGTGTACGTGCATCCGGCCAGCCATGCCGGCGGTCCGAGCGGTCCGGCCAACAGCGTGCCGTACGGTTCGCGGCTTCGGCTGCGCGCCAACTTCCCGGTCGCTTCGTATCCGCCTGCCGCGCGCGTGATCCTGCGCACGCTGCAGCGCTACGGCATGGTGCTGGCCGACGGCGGCAACATCGCACTCACGGCCGAGAGCGATCGCTACACGACGCACAAGTGGGACGAGATCGGCATCGATTCCCGCATCTTCGACCAGGCCGTGCCCGGCGCGCCGGTGCGCGTGCAGGATTTCGAGGTCATGCGCACCGGTCCGCAGATCGTCGAGACCTACGATTGCGTGCGCAATGCCGAACCGGACAGCCCCAGCGCACCGGCCAACCTCGTGGCCGGCGTCACCGACATCGACCCGCGGCAGGCGCTGCGCGTCTCGCTGCAATGGACCTCGGGCGCCGCGCGCGTCGACGTCTATCGCAACGGCACGCATGTCACCACCCTCGATAACGCCGGCCGCTACAGCGGACTTGCGCGCGACACGCCCGGCAGCTGGACGGTCTGCAACGCCGACACGATGCTGTGCACGGCCGCGGTCACGCCGAGCGCGACGGCGCCCGAGCCCGCCGCGCTCAGGCGGACTGCGCCGCCAGTTGCCGCAGCGCGCGTTCGAACAGTTCCGGCGGCTGTCCGCCCTGGATCAGGTGGCGTTCGTCGAGGATCACCGACGGCACCGCATTGATGCCGCGCGTGGCGTAGAGGGCTTCCTGCCTGCGCACGTCTTCGACGTATTCGCCGGACACCAGGATCTCGCGCGCACGCTGTGGATCGAGGCCGGCTTCCTGCGCCAGGCGCACCAGCGTGTCGTGGTCGGAGACGTTTTCGCCGTCGCTGAAATAGGCGCGCAGCAGGACATGCTTCAGCGCCACTTGCCGGTCTTCGCCTTCGAGCCCGGCCCAATGCAGCAAGCGGTGCGCGTCGAAGGTGTTGTAGACGCGACGGCGTTTGTCCATGTCGAACGTGAAGCCGAGTTCCGCGCCGCGTGCGCGGATGCCCTCGCCGTTCTGCGCGGCCTGCTGCGGGGTGATGCCGTACTTGCGCGTCAGGTGCTCGACCGCGTCCTGGCCGGCCGGCGGCATCTGCGGATTCAATTCGAATGGCTGGAAATGCAGCTCGACGGCGATCTCGTCGCCGATGCGCGCCAGCGCCTGCTCCAGGGACTTCAATCCGACCGCGCACCACGGACACGAGACGTCCGAGACGAAATCGATCCTGATGGGGGCTGCCTTGTCGCGATGTGCCATGGCCGTCATCTGTAGCGGGATGCGGTCGATATCGCGGCTGGCGCGCCGATATCAAGGGCGATCCGGCGAACGAAGACGGGGCCGCTACCGGACCCGTCGTGAGCAGGCCTTATCCGGGCAGGCACGCGGCGTGTTGCGTCCTACTGCCCGTCTTTCTTGCCCATCATCGCCTCGTGCGCCACCTTGACCTCGGCCGCGTCGATGCTGCCGTCCTGGTTCGCGTCGGTCTTCGTGAACATCGACTGCGATCCGGCCTCGTGCTCGGCCGCGGACAGCTTGCCGTCGCCATTGCTGTCGATCGTCTTGATCTTGTCGGCGGACGACATGCCGCCGCCGTCGCTGCCCGCCGCCTTGTGCGCGGCGTCCATCTCGGCTGCGGTCACTTCGCCGTCGTGGTCGGCGTCGATCTTGTCGAACATCAGCTTCGCGCCCGCGGCATGCTCCTCGGGCGAGACCTTGCCATCGCCGTTGGCATCCATCATCCGGACCTGGGCGTCGACCGAGCCGCCGGGCTTCCATTCGTCTGCGGCAAAGGCCAGCGCAGACAATGCAAGGCCGCTGATCAACAACGCCGCGCAAGGACCGTGGTGGCGCATCGTGGCATCGTTCATTTGTATCCTCCCGTTTGCGATGCGCGCTCCAGGCGCGCGCAGTTGAAATTTCAGCTGCGCCACCGTGCGCGCGATGGGGTGATGCAGGAGTCAAGAAGCGGGCCGCAGTTGAACACTTCATGCGCCCGGACTGGCGGCCTCAGGCGGCGAAACAAGCGCTCGCGGCCGCTCGCGAACGGCCGCCTTAGGCGAGGCGAACTAACGAGGTTCTAACAACTCGGGGCGCATAGTCGCACGGCAGTGATTCTGGGCATCGCGTACGCGGCATCCATCGAGGACTCACGACCTGGCAGGCGCGACTCGCCGCCCCGCCACGATTCCATCGCGAGGCCTGTTGGATGACCCGATGCCGAAACAACCCCTGAAAGCCGCTGCCAAAGCCAAAGCAGCCCCACCCACCGCCCGCGCCGCCACGCTGAAAACCGCTGCGCCTGACATCGCAAAGCGCACCGCAGTCGACGCCGCCAAGGAAGCCAAGGCGGCCGCCAAGAAGAAAAGCCGCAAGGGGCTGCGCGACGCTTCCGATCCCAACCTGCACAAGCGCCTGGCCAGCGACCGCATCTCCGCGGACGTGGCCGATTTCGAGAAGGCCGGCGGCACTGTCGAGAAGCTCGGCGTGACCAAGGTGCTGCTCAAGATCCCGGTGACCTGACCCGGCCAGCACGTTCTGCGGCGGTGTCTCCACCCGCCGCGCACCACGCGCAAGGCATCATGGCCGCCTCCAACCCGCGGTGCCCCGCCATGACTGCCTACGACCTGACTCCCCCGACCGACCCGCAGCGCGATGCGATCACGGCCGGCCTCAGCCCCGACGAACGCCGCGTGCTGCTCGAGCACGGCACCGAGGCGGCATTCTGCGGCGTGTTCCTCGACAACAAGCTCGACGGCATCTACACCTGCCGCTTTTGCGGCTTGCCGCTGTTCCGGTCGAGCAGCAAGTTCGATTCCGGCACCGGCTGGCCCAGTTTCTTCGCGCCGTTCGACCCCGACCACATCCGCATCGTGCGCGACACCAGCTACGGCATGGTGCGCGAGGAAGAGGTCTGCGCACGCTGCGGCAGCCATCTCGGGCATGTCTTTCCCGATGGTCCGCCGCCGACCCACGAACGCCACTGCCTGAATTCCGTCTCGCTCGGCTTCATCGCAAAGGGCGAGGCCCTGCCCGATCCGCTGCAGCGCGGCGGCGCCGAAGCCGGAACTGCACCTTGAACGAAACCGACGACGACACGACCGTCCGCCTCGCCCGCCGCGTCGCCGAGCTCACCGGCTGCTCGCGCCGCGAGGCCGCGCACTATGTCGAGGGCGGCTGGGTCACTGTCGATGGCAACGTCGTCGAGACGCCGCAAACCGAAATCGGGGACGAGGTCGTCGTCTTGTTGCCGGGTGCAAAGGCCGAAGAGCCCGAGCCAGCCACTTTCCTGCTGCACAAACCGGCGGGCGTCGCGATCGCCGATGCGATCGCACTGGTGGCGCCGGAAAACCGAGCCGCCGACGATCCTTTCCGCATCCGCGCCCTGCAGCGCCATTTCATCCGCCGCAGTGCGCCGCTGCCGCTGTCCGCGAATGCCAGCGGCCTGATGGTAGTGACGCAGGATGCCAAGCTCGTGCGTCGCCTCAACGACGATGCCGAGCGCATCGAGCACGAGTTGAACGTGGAAGTCAGCGGCGAGATCGCGATGTACGGACTCGCGCGCCTCAACCATGGCCTCGGCGACCTGTCGCCGCGTCCGCTGCCGACGGCAAAGGTCAGCTGGCAGAACGAGACGACGCTGCGCTTCGCGATCAAGGCGCTGCAGCCCGGGCAGATCGAAGCGATGTGCGCGGCGGTCGGGCTGCAGGCGGTGGCGATCAGGCGCATCCGCCTCGGCCGCATCTCGATGGCGAAGCTGCCCGTCGGGCAGTGGCGCTACATGGCGCGGCACGAGCGCTTCTAAGAGCCACTCGATTGTGCGCCAGCGTTTGCCCCCTTTGAAAAAGGGGCAGGGAGCGCGGAGCGTCGAGCGGGGGATTTGCTCTTGATCCTGATGTTGCAAGCGCGCAAACCTGTGCGGCAGCAGTGGTCAAACCAGCCGATGCGCCCGCTATGCTTGCGCCCATGACCCTGCGCACCGTCGCCGTCACCCGTTACGTCACGCCGCTGCGCGAGGGCGGCTCGATGCCTGCCGTCGTCGAGGCGGACGACGATGGCCTGTACGTGCTGAAGTTCCGCGGTGCCGGACAAGGCGCCAAGGCGCTGATCGCCGAACTCGTCGCCGGTGAGATCGCGCGCGCGCTCGGCTTGCCGGTACCCGAGATCGTGCTGGCCGAGCTCGATCCCGGCCTCGCGCGCACCGAGCCCGATCCGGAGATCCAGCACCTGATCCGCGCCAGCGATGGCTGCAATCTCGCGCTCGACTACCTCCCTGGCGCGGTCAATTTCGATCCCGTCGCCGAGCAGCCGGACGCCTTGCTGGCCTCGCGCATTGTCTGGTTCGACGCCTTCGTCAGCAACGTCGACCGCACCCCGCGCAATACCAATCTGCTGATGTGGCATCGACAGCTCAAGCTCATCGACCACGGTGCCGCGCTGTATTTCCATCATGGCTGGAACGGCAGCACCGACAATGCCGGCAATGCCTTTGCGATGATCAAGGACCATGTGCTGCTGCCGTGGGCGACCGCGATCGCGGACGTCGACGGCGTGCTCGCCGAAGTCCTGACCTCCGACGTGATCTCGCGCATCGTCGCGCAGGTCCCGGATGTCTGGCTAGGCGGCGAAGATACCTTCGCTGATCCGGCCGGCCAGCGCGCGGCCTATGTCGCCTATCTCACACGGCGGCTCACCGAGCGCCAACGTTTCGTCAAGGAGGCCATCCGTGCGCCCCGCTGACGCCTACGACTACGCCGTGATCCGCGTGGTACCGCGCGTGGAGCGCGAGGAATTCGTCAACGTCGGCCTCTTGCTGTCGTGCGAGGCCAGCGGCTACCTGGAAGCACGCATCGAACTCGACGAAGCGCGCATCGCCGCGCTCGATCCGACGCTCGACCTCGAATCGCTGCGCCGTCACCTCGATACCATCCCCGCGATCTGCCGCGGCGGTCCGGGCACCGGCCCGATCGGCCTACTGCCGCAGCGCGCACGCTTCCACTGGCTGACCGCGAAGCGCAGCTCGATCATCCAGACCTCGCCCGTGCACATGGGCAAGTGCGCGGACATGGCGGCGACGATGGAACACCTGCTAGAGCGCA
>JACMKK010000416.1 GCA_014380115.1 Luteimonas sp.
GCGCGGGCGCCTATGTGGGTGCCATCGTGCCGCCGCCGGCGACGACGGTGCTGAACGCGCCGCAATATCTGACCGGTAAAGTTCTCGCGGAAGCGGCGGCAAATTACATCCGCACGCGGCTCGGCGGAAAGGCCAAGGTTGTGCTGCTGACACATGACAGCCTGCAATTCCTCGCGCCGCGGTTCACCGCCATGCGCGATACGCTGCGGACACTTCCGGGAGCGACGATCGTGGCCGACATTTCGCCCGCCACTGTCGACAAGGAGGGCGGATATCGCACGATGAAGACGATCCTTCTGGCGCAACCGTCTATCGATGTGGTGCTTGGCGCGGACACGGTAGTGCTGGGAGCGCTGGAGGCATTGCGCGAAGCGGGCAAGGCGCGGGCGGACCAGTTTCTGGGCGGGATCGACGGTGAGCAGGAAGCGGTCGTCGAAATCAAAAAAGGCGACAGCCCCTACAAGGCCAGCATCAGCCTTGCCTCATCGATATTCGGTTATGCGATGGGCCAACAGGCCGCGGATTGGCTGGAGGGAAAATCCATCCCGCAGGCGATGGATATCCTTCCCAAGGCCCTCACTAGAAGCAACATCGTGGCGTATGAACGCGACACGGCCAACCCTGGCGCTGTATATGCCGATCCGACGCGGCGCGCGTCCTATCTGCAGATGTACGGCAATATTTGTTTCGATACGCGAGAAGACTATATTAATTTCCCCTGGTCATCAGAAACCAAATAGTTTCATCCCGGTGGCCCGTTCCGATCGTTTCTGCGGCGGACGTGACCATGGCCTCCGAGTTCGTCGTCCGACTAGGCAACGGAAGCTCGCCACATAGCGCTATTTTGAGGCAGGTCCGCCGCACCTGGCTGCTCTGTTAACCTGACTCTTATGGGCCACCGCCTGCTTTGGAGGCGTGATGCACCAAGCCTAGCCTAGCCTAGCTACAAGTTTGTACAGCATCTAGCAGCCTGCCGTCATGACCGCTAACCCTTTCGTCATCCTATGCGTCGAAGACAACGACTACCTCCGCCTGTCGTTCGCCGAGTTGCTGGCAAGTGCCAAGCGCCGGATCGTGTGCGTGGCTGACGGCGCCGGCGCGCGCGAGGCGCTGCGCGAGCAGAAAGTGAACCTGTTGATGACCGACATCAATCTGCCCGACGGCTCAGGTCTTGACGTTGCGCGCGAGGCGCTTCGGCAGAACCCGACGCTGCCCGTGATCGTCTGCTCCGGGCATGACTTGAGGGGTGTTGCCGAGTCGCTCGGCCCTACCGCTCACCCGCTGAGGAAGCCCTTCGAGCTGGATGAACTCGAGGAGCTGGTCGAGCGGCTCGCGAGATGAGCGACTTTGCTGGTGCGGTCGCGGGCGTTCGGCGACCGTACCGTTTTTGATGGCCGGGGGGGAATCGAGGCCGTAGCTCGAGGGCTTTGGCGTGAGCGCGCCACCTCGCGGCCAAGTCAAGCCCCGCGTCGTCGCCAGCGCTTCCGGGTTCTGCGTTTTTATCCGCCAGCATCGACCCATTAACGTACCCGTTGGGTGGAACCATGTTGCGGAGTTAGTTGCCCCTTACCGCAACCGGGCTGCGCTCTGAAAACTGCCCATTCCAGTACGGGTAGTACGGATATGGAACGGGGCAGGCACTCGCCGCATCCAGTCGCGCGACCTGCTCGGCGGTCAGCACCCATCCCACCGCACCGAGGTTCTGGACCAGTTGCGCCTCGTCGCGCGCGCCGATCAGCACGCTGGCAACAGTCGGGCGTTGCAGCAGCCAGTTGATCGCGATCTGCGGGACGGTCTTGCCCGTTTCCTCGGCGACTGCGTCCAGCACATCGACGATGTCGAACAGCTTCGCGTCGTCGACCGTCGGGCCGAAGACCGCGGTCTCGTGGAGGCGACTGCCTTCGGGAATCGGCTGGCCGCGGCGAAGCTTGCCGGTCAGACGGCCCCAGCCGAGCGGGCTCCAGACGATGGCCCCGACGCCTTGGTCAAGGCCAAGCGGCATCAGCTCAAACTCGTAGTCGCGGCCGACGAGCGAGTAGTAGGTCTGGTTGGCGACGTAGCGCGACAGGCCAAGCCGGTCCGACGCCGCGAGTGACTTCATCAACTGCCAGCCCGAGAAGTTCGAAACGCCGAGGTAGCGCACCTTGCCCGCACGCACCAGGTCGTCAAGCGTACCCACCACCTGCTCGACCGTCGTCATCGCATCGAAGGCGTGCAGCTGAAGGATGTCGATGTGATCGGTGCCGAGGCGGCGCAGTGCGGCCTCGGTGGCTTCGATCAGATGGTAACGGGACGATCCGACGTCGTTCGCCCCGTCGCCGCTGCGCAGCGAGAGCTTGGTCGAGATGATCGCGCTAGATCGCCGGCCCTTCAACGCAGCCCCGAGGATTTCCTCCGATGCGCCGTTGGAATAGACATCGGCGGTATCGAACAAACTGACGCCAGCGTCGAGGCAGATGTCGACAATGCGCTCCGCACCGGCGACTCCCGTGTTTCCCCAGGCACTGAAGAGGGGGCCCTGGCCGCCGAAGGTGCCGGCGCCAAAGCCGAGTGCGGGAACGCGGAAGCCGGAGTTGCCGAGATAGCGGTGTTCCATGGGAGATCCTTTCGATGGATGAAGTCAGGCCAATGCGGCGCGAGCACGAAGATGCCACCGGTCCAGCCGGTGGCTGGTGATTGCGATCGCGAGGCCGACCAGCATGATGGCCGCGGCGATCCAGCCGAGCGACGCCAGCCCCGGCGCATGCGTGATCGCCACACCGCCCGCCCACGCCCCGAGCGCGTTGCCGAGGTTCAAGGCTGCGATGTTGAGGCTGGAAGCCAGGTTCTGGCCGGCGCCTGCGGCCTTGTCGAGCACGCGCAACTGCAGCGGCGCGACGGTCGCGAAAGCCGCGAGGCCGAGCACGAAGGCGAACACCGCAGCGGACCCTGCGTACTGCAGTGCCGGTTCCTTCGTCACCAGCACCAGCGCGAGCACGGCCAGGCTGCCTAACAACGCCCGCACGGGCCAGCGATCGGCCAGCCGACCGCCGAGCAGGTTGCCCGCCGCCAGACCGGCGCCGAAGACCAGCAACTCGGCGCGAACTGCTCCATCGGACGGGCCGGTAAGGTTCTTGAGCAGCGGCTGCACGTAGGTGAAGACGACGAAGACGCCAGCGAAGCCGAGTACCGTCATCGCAAGACCTAGCAGCACCTGCGGACGCGCCAGCACGGCGATCTCGTCGCGCAGCGGCGGCAGCGGCTCGTCCCGGTCCGCCCGATCGGCCGGCACGTATAGGGCAATTACGACGAACGGGACCACACCGATGACGGTCACTGCGAAGAAGGTCGCGCGCCACCCGTACCGCAGCCCGAGCCACGCGCCGGCCGGCACGCCAAGCAGGGTGGCCATCGTTAGGCCGGTGAACATGATGGCGATAGCCGACGCCTTGCGGTCGGGCGCCAGAAGGCCGGTCGCGACCACCGCGCCGACGCCGAAGAATGTGCCGTGAGCCAGCGCGGTTAGCACCCGCGCGGCCATCAGCCAGCCGTAGCCCGGAGCCAGAGCGCAAGCCAGTTTGCCGAGCGTGAAAACGACCATCAACGCGAGCAGCACCGACTTGCGCGGCAACGCCCGGCAGGCCAACGTCAGCACCGGCGCGCCAGCAAACACGTCGATCGCGTAGCCCGAGATCAGAAGGGCCGGCGACGGCGATGGAGACATGGGTGTCCGCCGAGACCTGCATCAGCAGATGACGAACTTGGTGGTGCCGATGCCGAAAGCACCGGCGGTCAGGGCAAGGAGTGAGATGGGCATGATGGCAAGACTTTCCGTCCGATTTGGCGCTGTGCCTAGAATGCCGCCAAGAACTGCAGCTGTGATTTGAATTCACCATGCCAAGGCTCGATGTCAACCGGTCAGGCGAGATGGAAGTGTTCCTTCAGGTCGTCGACCGCGGCGGTTTTTCCGCCGCGGCGCGCGAACTCGGCTTGACGCCGTCGGCCGTCAGCAAGCTGATCGCCAGGCTTGAGGCCCGGCTCGGCGCACAGCTCGTCCACCGCTCTACCCGCAAGTTGACGGTCACGTCCGAGGGACGCAAGTTCTACGACGGCGGCGTGCGCGTGCTGGCGGACATGGACGAGGTCGAGCGAGGCGCCGCGGTGGATACGACGCCGCGTGGTCGCGTGACGATCAGCACCAGCATGGCCTTTGGCGCCCATGTGCTGATTCCTTTGGTGCCTGCGTTCGTCGAAGCGTATCCGCATGTCGCGCTTGACATCGGCTTGACCGACCGCGTCGTGGACCTGATGGATGAGCGCGCGGACATCGCGATCCGCTGGGGTCCGCTAGCGGCGTCCGACTTGATCGCGCGCCGGCTGGGCGAGACAGCGCAGGTCATCGTCGGGTCACCGGCGTATTTCGAGCGGCACGGCACGCCTCGCAAGCCAGAGGATCTCGAAGCGCGCCACACGCTCGACTTCTGCTACCGCCGCCGTGCGCCCGACTGGCCACTGAAAGTTGCTGGCCGTCTCGTCGAAGTGCCTGTGCGCGGGATGCTGCGCGCCAGCGATGGCGAGGCGCTCCGCCTGCTTGCGCTGGAAGGTGCCGGCATGGCACGGCTTTCGCGATTCCAGGTGCAGGCGGACCTGGACGCGGGGCGACTCGTCACCGTCATGGAGCGCCACAACCCTCGCGACGCCGAGCCAATCCACGCCGTCTACCTCGGCAAGCCGGGGCGACTGCCGGGGCGTGTGCGCGCGGTTCTCGACTTCCTGGTCGAGCATTTGGCTCTGGACCCGAGGTTTGGTCACGGACATATGGATCGCAGGCCCAGGTGAAAGTCGAGCTTCCCGGTATGCGCTCTTCGTTGACGGCTCTCGAAGAAGCCAGATGGGACAACGCCCTCAGTGATTGGTCGGTCGCGCACCTGATTCTGGTATTTGCCGGTCACAACCGCGAGGTAGTCGAACGGGCGTTCGAGGTTCGCTTCGATTACGAGGCTCTCGAAACGCGACCATCCGGACGGCAGGCTCGCCATAGTGCCGCCCGCGTCCGTCAGCGATCCGTCGCTTTCGACAAAAACGCAATCGGGCGCCATCACCGCCTAGCGCGCGGAAAGGCCGGGTCATGTCCGCAGCAGAGCTGTTCTACGGCCTGGCGCCTCGATGCGGCCACTGAAGACCTCGCTGTCCGAGATCGTGCGCTGGACGGCCGGGGCGACGCTGACGGGCGCCGCTGGAGGCGGCCCCCCCTGCGCATCTGCAGCGAAGTTGCAGCCTGCCAGCCAGCCAGCCTGCCACGATCACGAGCAGAAGGGCGCTCGACAGCGTCAGCTCTGGCCGGCGCTTTTGGCCGTGAAGCGCCGCGCCGGGCGTATGGGGGGACGTTGACCGCGAGCGGCATGTTCATTCCTTCAATCGATTGAAATCCCGCTTGCAGGCCGCCCGACATGTTTTTGCATCCAGGCAAGCGGATGGTTGACACCTGCGCTGCATCACGTTGCCGAACACCGCGATGCCGATATGCCGCGCTGTTGGAAACCGGGAACGACCGCAGTCTCCCCAGCATGCCGAGCCAAACCGGCTATCGCCTTGGTGCCGGTCTAGACTGGCGCATTGGCATGCGCCATGGGAAGTTTTGCGATCACCTTGATCTCGAACTGGAAGCCAGAGAGCCAGGTCACACCGACGCCAGTCAGCGTGGGGTGCGGCGCGGCACCCCAATAGTCGGGCAGCACCCTCATGGCCGTTTCCATCACCGACTCAGGATTGACGATGAAGGCGGTGACGTCGACCACGTCGTCGAACGTGCAGCCTGCGGCTGACAGGATCGCGTTCAGGTTGTCGAACGCGAGCCGGATCTGAGCCTCCAGGTTCGGCTCGGGTGAGCCATCCTCGCGGCTGCCGACCTGCCCCGAGACGAACAGGAAGCCATTGGAGCGAATCGCTGGCGAGTAGCGATTCTGTTCATAGATCGCTTGGCGCCCGGCCGGGAAAATAACGTCACGCTGGTTCATGATCTGCCTTCTTGGAGGGCCGAAGCCGACCCGGTGATTACGATGAAAGGGACTCTATTCATCCATGTCACCCGGATAAACCGGTTGAGAGAACAATCACTGTTCGTGAATGCCGAACAATCAGTGATACGGTGGGAGCACAGATGGACCGATTCGATGCGATGGAGTCATTCGCGCGCGTAGTGGAAGCCGGCAGCTTCACCAAAGCGGCCGATACACTTAACGTCAGCAAGGCCAGCGTGACGAAGCTGGTGCAGCAACTAGAAGCAAGGCTCCGCGTCAAGTTGCTAAACCGCACCACGCGAAGGGTCCAGCTCACCCCGGACGGTTCGGCTTACTACGAACGCGTCGTGCGTCTGCTGGCCGACATGGACGATGCGGAGACCAGCCTGTCCAGTGCCTTGGCGTCGCCCAGGGGACGCCTCCGGGTGGATGTGCCCAGCCCGCTGGCGCACATGGTCCTGATTCCGGCGTTACCGGCGTTCTATGCGCGCTTTCCCGACATCCAGATCGACATGGGCGTCAGCGATCGCATGGTGGACTTGATCGGCGACAACGTGGACTGCGTAGTGCGTGGTGGAGAACTCACCGACCAGTCGCTGATGGCACGCCGCATAGGCGAACTTCAGTTTGTCGTGTGCGCGGCCCCGAGCTACGTGAATCGTGTCGGCGCACCGTTACACCCCAAGGAACTGGCGGACCCACAGCACCACGTCGTCGGCTTCTTGTCGTCACGCACCGGACAGATCATTCGCCTCGCCATGCAGCGCGACGACGAACGCATCGACGTCCCAGCCCGCTACCTGCTTGCAGTCGACGACGGCAATGCCTACCTGTCTGCTGGCCTGGCTGGCCTGGGCGTGCTGTCCCTGCCGCACTACATGGCCCAGGCGCACCTGGCGCGCGGTGAACTGGTGCGCCTGTTCGAGCGTTGGCACCTCGATGCGATGCCGCTGTATGTGGCGTTTCGGCCGAACCGGCACGTCAGCGCCAAGCTGCGGGCATTCATCGAATGGGTTGCTGAGGTGATGGCGCTACGTGCACTCAATGCTGATCGCTCCACGTCACACGTGCCTTGAGAGCTTCTTCCAAGTTGACGACGTAGTGGTCGCCGTCCAGCCGCGCCCGCGTGGATATGGCCTTGAGGTCGGAGCCGCAACCGGGTTCGGTCATTGCGATGGCGGCGAGCAACTCGCCGCTGGAGAGCCTGGGCCGCCAACGCAGTTTTTGATCCTCTCCGGTGCCGGCAAAGTGCTCAAGACCAAGTTGCGAGAGCCCTTCTGGCAGGGGTACGAGCGTGCTGCGGCTTGACTGGGTGAGCCAATACGTTCCACCGCTTGAATCTTTCAGGAGATCCGCATGGGGCAGGACGCATGTGTTGCCGGCGTCGGCATGGTCGCCTTTGATGGTCTTATTGCGACAGAACCGCCCACTCTCTGTCGGTCAGGTCGATGTTCATGCCGCTGTCTCCATCGGCGAAGCGGTGCCGTGCCGTGTAGCCCACTCGAACGGGCGCAGCACCTTTCACCGCTGCACGCGGGCCTGCACAGGACGCGGGCGCGTTGAGCCCACGATCCATCGATCACCTCGTGCATCGATCCAGTCTGCATGACTCCACGCACTACAGGTTGATTCTGGATCCACCTTCTGAGAGCGTCGTCGAACCCGTTCTCTATGCTCTCACAACAGTTCCTCGGACTTGGTAGAACAAACGGTTTTCTCTTGCCGACGTTGCACTCCTGCATCGTCGGTACACCGCCGCGAATCCCGCGATGCACGCCATTGGTTCGGTGTGTTTCCTACCCAACGCTGGAAGGCCCGCGTGAATGAATTCAACTCTTCGAATCCCAACAGAAAAGCTATGTCGTCGGCGGGCATGTCCGTTGTCTCTAGCAATCGACCGGCCACTTCATGACGCGCCTGATCCAGTGATTGTTGATACGTCGTGCCAGCTTGGCTGAGGTGGCGCTGCAACGTCCGAGCACTCACGCAAAGCTCTGCCGCAACGGCGGCAATGCTGGGCCGACGGCCTTGCATGATGCGTCGAATGGCCTGCGTCGTCAGATCAGCCCAGGACGGCTCGGCAGCGTGGTTGTACAAAGCCGTTTCCAAGCTTGGAACCATCAGATCGAGCAGCTCCGGGTTGTGAGTCAAGAAGGGCTTGTTCAGAAGTCTCGACTCGAAGACCAAACAATCCTCCGGCCTGTCGAATTTGACGTCGCATCCGAAGTAGCGCGCCAGCATCGGCTCGTTCGCTCTTCTACGGGTCAATTCGACGCAGATCGGCGAAAAGCTCTGGCCCGTGCCGCGAGCAAACAAGCTCACGACATAAGCCAGAGCGCCGTCGGTGACCAGCGTGGGGACCTCGTCCTCGCACAGGAGCCACCGGATACTCAGTCGCGCGACAGTGCCTTCGGTTTCCAATGTCCAGAGTGCCGGGCAAACCATCCGTTTGTAGCGCGCCACCTTGGCGATCGCTTCACCGAAATTAGCCGAATGTAGGGCGGCGATGGACGCCACGTCGTACTTGCCAGGCGGAGGCCCGGACATGCCGATCTTCAAGCCTAAGTCAGCCGGTGCACCGCTCTTCTCGATCGCTTGCCAGATTGCAAAATACTCTTGGGTAGTGACCCAAACCTTACCGCCCTGGAATATGTGTACGGGCAGCTTCGCGAGGCGCAGGACCTCCCCCGTATCGATGCCCATGGTCGCGAGATAGCTCTTGGCGAAAGCTGGGATTGACACCTGATTTCGGATCATTTTGCAAGTCTATAGCGTCAAGGCACATCTCGCCACCGTGTTAGAAACACGCGGTAAGGTCATCTTGGCGCCATTGGATGAAGCCCTGACGCATTCCGATTTCGCCAACGAAACCGGGCGTGGGACATTGCCGTCAGCGGTGAGGCAAGCCGACGACCCTCGCAAGCCTGGATCGCTCGTTCGGCAGTTGGAACCCCAACCTTCAGGAGGCAGTTTGGCACAGCAGCATAAGCAATGGGCCTTGGTCACGGGCGCGTCAAGCGGGCTTGGGCTCGAGCTGGCGCGGGCTCTGGCCGCAAGAAACTTCAATGTCGTTCTTGTGGCTCGACGCGGCCAGCTTCTGCTCAATTTGTCCGCGCAACTGGAACGGCAACATGGGATCGCGACCACAGTAGAAGCCGTCGACCTGGCCGCGCCGAACAGTTCGATAGCACTGCAACGGCGGCTGGTTGATCGCGGTGTCGAGCCGACCGTCCTTGTCAACAATGCCGCATTCGGGATCGGCGGCAGATTCGTCAACCAAGACACGGCTCAACTCCGGGCTATGGTGCAAGTCAACATCGTTGCGCTGATGGAACTGGCCCACGTCTTCGGCGAGCGGATGGCATCTTATGGGCGTGGTCACATGCTGTTCGTTGCGAGTACGGCCGCGAACGGCCCCACGCCGATGCTCGCGGCTTATGGTGCGTCCAAGGCATTTGTGCTTTCACTTGGAGAAGCGCTCCGCGCAGAGTTGGCCCCCAAGGTGGGCGTCACTGTGCTGATGCCCGGTCTGATGGACACAGGCTTTGCCGGAGTGTCAGGCTATCGGGCGCCCGACTGGGCGAGATCGACGATGCTAGCTCCCGCATCCGTTGCAAAGATCGGGCTCGATGCAATGTTCGCCGGGAAGTCGAGCATCGTCGCTGGACACCTGAACAGACTGCTGGTGTCTGCAGGTCGATTCACGCCCCGTGAACTGCAAGCGCGCATGCTGTTTCGCAGCGCAGTGAAGTCAGTGGAGTGATGCCGAATGCTGACTTCCGCCACGACCGGATCGAAGGCTTTGGCGAGGTATCGCCGTCTCGTCACCTCAAGCCGCACCGCGCGTCGAGTTGTGCCGCATGTTTCAACGCAGTCTTTGGATAGCTGCTGCTGACCAATAGATGACAGCGGACTCACTGCGCTGATTGCGATCGAGGCGCGCCAGCGATAGCGCGCCGTTACGGGCAACCCAAGCCCTCAATACCCTGGTCTTCTGGTGGCAACATGACGATGGAGTCCATATGAATTTCAAAGTAGGTACTTTAAGCAGGGTGAGCCTGTGTTCGCTGATGGTCGGGCTTGTCGGTTGCGGCGGAGGAGGAGGCTCCGACGACACGACGAGCGCCGCGTCGGCCGCACCCACCAGTTGCACGCAGTTGCTCAACATACTCATTCCACCCACGGCCATCGGACTGCCAACAACAGGCGCGACGGTTGCTTCATCGGTCGCGGTCGCCGCAAGCGGTGCAGGCGCCTCGGCCACCCCGGCCTACTGTCTGGTGTCGGGGGACATCATGCCCGTCGACACCACGGCACCGAACATCAAGTTCCAACTGGCTTTGCCCGACGCGTGGAATCAGAAGGCGATCATGCTCGGAGGCGGGGGACTCAACGGATTCATCCCCCCCGTGACAGCGAACCTCTTTGACGCCCCCCTAGATTCCAAGTCGCCTCTGCAGAAGGGATACGCCGTCTTCGCCAGCGATTCCGGTCACCAAGATCCGACCTCGAGCAACATTACATCGACTTCGACGACCATCGCAGCGTTCGCGGTGAACGACGAGGCGCTGGCGAACTACAGCGGTGACGCCCTCAAGAAAACACACGACGCTGCGTTCGTCTTGATCAAAGCGGCCTACGCGAGCACGCCCAAGAAGTCCTACTTTCTCGGCACCTCCAACGGCGGCAAGGAAGCGTTGATCGTCTCGGGTCGCTGGCCGAGCGACTGGGACGGTGTCGTCTCGCTGATGCCGGCACAGAACTGGACCCCGGGGGTCCTCAGCTATCTCCGTGCGGCAAAGACATTCGCCGCGCCGGGCGCGTTCGTGAGCAGAGAAAAACGCAGCGTCCTATTCCGGGCGGCGCTCTCGGCTTGTGACGGGCTGGACGGCGTGCAGGACGGTTTGATCAGCGACGTACAACGATGCAATGCGGTGTTCGATCCATCGACCGCCCTGCTGAATGGCTCGCCAGTTCGCTGCGCCGGTGGGGTGGACTCGGGCGACAACTGCTTGTCCGATATTCAGATAGCCGCTTTGAAAACCGTCAACGGCCCGCTCGTCTTCGATTTCCAGATGGCAAGCGGCGAGACCGCCTACCCGGGGTGGAACGTTTTCACATCGGACACTGGCGTCTCGGGAGACTCCTTTATCAGCACGTACGTGGCATACCTGTCGATTCTCGGCGTTAGTCCACAAACGTTTCCCGTGACGTCTGCCGATCTGGGCCTTCGCATTGCCGAAGGGTGGTTGCGGTATGCGGTGGCAAGAGACCCGTCCTTTAGCTACCTGAACTTTGACGCATCGAATCCGGGTGCTTACGCCGCCCGACTCAGCGAGTTGTCTGTCCGGGACGTCAGCGTGAAGAACTTGACCGGGTTCGCCACGAAAGGCGGCAAGCTCTTGTTGATGCACGGGCAGGCCGACCTGATCATCAATCCGCGAGGTACAGAGTTGTACTTCCAGGGATTGCAATCGACGATGGGCGCGGCGCAAGTCGATTCCTTTCTTCGGTTCTATCTGGTTCCCGGCTTCGGTCACTCCTTTAGCAGCGCGTTTTTCGCCAAGTGGGACCAACTCAAGGCTCTGGAGGATTGGGTCGAAAGCGGTGTTGACCCGAAGGCGAACCAGGTTGTGACGGATATCGTCGGGGTTCCCGGTCGCACGAGGCCGCTGTGCATCTATCCCACATGGCCTAAGTACAAAGGCTCTGGTGATGTCAACCAGGCCGCGTCCTTTTCCTGTACAACTAGTTGAGGCGCGTCGGCTGACCCCATTCGCAGTTTGCCCTCTGTGCAGGCCACCCTAGCTGCGAAAGCTATGAACACCTAGAAGGTCCCATGACCACCGAGTTCACCACCCCTCTGTTGATTGATGCTTGCGTCGGCACTACCGCTGCGGCTGCCTTGGCGCAATCTCAAACGTCTACCACAGAGGCGAGTCGCTTTATGACGATTGATGGCGGCCGGATCGCTTATGACGACACAGGCGGTGATGGCCGGCTAATCTTGGCGATCCCTGGAATGGGTGATCTTCGATCGGAGTATCGAATGCTGCGCCCGGCGCTGCGGAGAGCAGGTTATCGCGTGGTGACGATGGACCTGCGCGGCCACGGCGAGTCGTCGGTTCGATGGAAGGACTACTCTGCTCACGCGGTTGGCCGAGATGCCCTTGCTTTAATTGCTCATCTCAACGCCGATTCTGCGGTGATCCTCGGGACCTCTTTCGCTGCGGGGTCCGCGCTATGGGCAGCGCACGATTCGCCAGAGCGCGTGGGCGGCGTGGTGCTGCTTGGGCCGATCGTGCGTGACCTCGATGCGTCCGCAATCGCAAAGCTTGCCTTGAAGATTGGCTTTGCGGGCCCATGGCGAGTCTGGTTTTGGACGACTTACTGGAGCAGTCTTTTCCCGAAACACAAGCCCGTGGATCACGAACAGGCTAAGGCTGCCATCGCAAGAAGTATGCGCGAACCAGGACGGATGGATGCGCTTCAAGCAATGATCGCCCTATCCAAGGCGGACACCGCAGCCATCATCTCCCAGAGCCGGGTCCCGGCCCTCGTTGTTATGGGCACACGTGATCCGGATTTCCCGGATGCTTCCGCCGAAGCTCGTTGGCTCGCCTCTCAGCTCCATGCCGAGACCCTGATTGTTGAGGGCGCCGGGCACTATCCACACACAGAGATGCCGGAAGAAGTCGCCCCCAAGCTGCTGTCCTTCATCGATGGACTTCGCATCGAGGAGTCAGGCAAGTCTTCAATGACTTGATCCGCTCTTGAGACTCCCAGATTTCTCGGCGGCAAGACCATAGGCCCACATCTGGCTTACCCGCGAAGCGAGCTCGATGCCCAGCGTGGCATGATCTACGAGTTCTGCTGGGTCAAGGGTCGCAGTACTCGGTGGCCCTCCTCCAAGCGACGCAAGGTCCACCGGGCTCATCAATGGGAGCCAACCGGGGTGGCGAGGCACATTGGTATGCGACCGATACTCCGTGTTCGACGCCGTGCTCGCACCCAGGCTCGGTCACGCCCATCGTCAGCAACTGCTTGTAGCCCGAGTAGTCGTCGCCCGAGGAGCTCGCGTGCATGCGTCCCGGCGCGACTCTCGGCGAAGTCGAAGACCACTGCCTTGGTTTCTTTGTAGCGCGTCATGCAATAGCTCCACAGGTAGGCCCGGTGCGTCTTGCCTTGGCCCGGCTAGAGCATGGCCACCGGCTCGTTGGCGTGCGGGACGCCGTGCTTCAACAGCTCTGCCGTCGGTGCGTCGACCAGCGGCTGCTCGCCGCACTTTCCCACCCACTGCGTTGGCCCATGGATTGAACGCCAACCTCGTGCACAAGTGGCGTCGCCAAGTTGGCGTTGACAGGCCCAACGTTATGGCACAAGAGATGACGATATCTATCCCGGCGACGATGACAACTACCGCGTCGACGACCGTGGTTGATGATGTCCGAATAGATGGGCTTTACGCCAGGCACCAAGCCACATTCCGAGCCCCGATTCCTGATCTCGGCTTGCCCGCCATGTTCTTCGATGTGCCGTACAAAGGGATGGCTTTGCCCGGGATGCTTCTACAGAATCCCGAGGCTCTCGAGCCGGTGCTATTGACCCGCCCCCTGCCAGCCATACCAACCTGAAGTACGAGGTGTCCGCCAACTAAGAGAATGGAGAGCGGCTTGCTGTCCCCAGTGACGTGACGGCGTCGAGGCGGCGTCGCTCTCGTCGCCCAACGGGTCAGGCTATAGGTTTCTACCACCGGTGGGGGCAGCAGATCTTCGATGAGGCTGTTGGGATGGCTGGGAAGTCGCTCCAGCACATCGCGCAGTTAGGCCCACGGATCGTGCCCGCTGAGTTTGGCCGACTGCACCAGGCTCATGACGATCGCCGCGCGCTGGCCGGTCAACTCGCTACTGCAGAAGAGCCATGCGCGGCGTCCCATTGCCCACGGCCCACCACGCATTCGGCTTCAAGAAGTGCGCGTATTGCGACCTGGGCCAAATGCAGTACCTGTTCAACCGCCGATTCGATCTCCGCAGCGTCCCCGACCGCCTCGCTCGTGCGGCTTCCCAAGCGCCGTGCCCGCTTCGCGCAGTCTCCGGGCGGCTGAGGCATTTTGCTGATCAGGTATAGGTCTGTGCGGCGTCCCTGTTTTGCGCCTTGAGGTAATTGAGTGTCATGATTCGAAGCTCCTCATTGAGATCGGAGTTGAAAAACTCGGGCGCGTACAGGATGGCGCGGTGGGTCAGCGCTTCGACGGTGGTTTCGACCACAAATGCCGCCAATCGAATGCTCGGTCGTCGAACGGCCGAGCCACACTTGGCCAATGCCTGTTCGAGAAGGTCAACGATTGCCAGAGACACACGCCTCAGATGATGGGGTCTGCTGACCTTGCCCATCTGCTCGAGCAAGACACGGTGCAGGCGCATGTTCTCCGCATACGCCTCATGGGTAGCCTCGACGAAGCTGGCAATAACGTCTTCCAGCGGCTTCGCCTCGGCGCCGCGGAACCGCTGCGCAAAACGCTCGATCATGCGGTCACAGTGACGCTTGATCAGCTTGGCAACCAGTGCTTCCTTGTTGGGAAAGTACTCATACAGCGATCCGACGCTGACACCAGCACGCTCAGCGATCCGAGTCGTACTTGTGGCATCGAACCCGTCCTTGGCGAACAGGATGCTAGCCGCCTCGAGGATGGCGTCAACGGTCAACGATGAGCGAGCCTGTCTGGGGCGCCTGCGTGGCGTCACTGTAGGCGGGTTTCTTCCGAACGTCATTGGTTTCCCTTGCAACAGCTTCTCTGCTCGATTATTGGCGCCGCTCCCTGCCTAAAGGAAGCTCTTGGGGTGAATCCGGTGCGAAGGATCGGTGCATGGCCGTGTCTCACGATCACGCCGCAAGGCGGCGCATCAAGCACGCGATGCTAGCGCCATCGAATCCGAATAGCCGCTGCTTTTCGGCCGGTTGATCGGCGCTTCAGCTCCCTGGCCATCCCAGCCGGCCGGAGACCGCGTACGCGAGCGGGCGAGGGCGCTGCCCCTGTGGACGGACAGTACACACCGGCTTAGGCAAGCGCGGCAGAACGGGCGACAGCTCGTTGGACGAAACCGAATAGCGAGGGCGTTGGCCGGTCACTAAGATCGAAGCACTCCAAACGCCTAACCACACCAACCTTGCATATGCACCCAGCATTGCTGTAACTGCGGAAGAAGAACCATGCCAGATATTTTCGCTCGTGATCTCCTGAAGGGGAAGCATGCATTCATGACGGGTGCCGGCAGCGGCATCAATCTCCGCATTGCACAGCGCTTTGCCGCTCATGGTTCCAAGGTGTCCATCGTCGGACGCAATCTGGAAAAGGCGCAAGCTGCAGCGGCCGCAATCTGCAAGGAAGGCGGGCAGGCCGAGGGGTACTCAGCCGACGTGCGCGACTATGCCTCTGTGCTGGCAGCGATCAACCTTGCTTGCGACCGCTTTGGCCAACTGGA
>JACMKK010000417.1 GCA_014380115.1 Luteimonas sp.
AGCCACCGTGCCGGCGACATGCGTGCCGTGCCAGCTCGACGGATTGCCGCCATAGGCATCGCCCGGATCGCTCGGGTCGCTGTCGCGGCCGTTGCCATCGGCCGACACCGCGGTGTCGATGATGAAGTCGTAGCCGGGCAGGACGTTGGCGTTGAGGTCACTGTGGTTGGTGATGCCGGTGTCGAGTACCGCGACCACCGCGCCGGCGCCGGACGTGATGTCCCAGGCCTCGGTCGCGCGGATGCCGCCGGCACCGGTGCCGAAGCCGAACTGCTCGCCGAAGCGGGTGTCATTGGGCGTGAACACCGGCTGGTTGAGCTTGTTGACCTCGATGAACTCGACGTTCGGATCGGCTGCGATCTGGCGCATCAGCGATTCGGCATCAGCCGCATCGAGCTTGCGGTCGGTCTTGATCACATCGGCTTGCACCGCCATTCGCCGCACGTGCTGGAGAGCGATCGCGCGGCCGTCGACCCTCGTCAGCGCGCGCGCCGCCTTGTCGAGCGAGGCCTTCAATTGCGCCGTGTCGGCGCGTTGGCTGCTGCCATCGCGATACTTCACGATGAACTGGTCGAAGGTTTGCGACGACTGCAAACCACTGAGGTTGATGCGTTCCGCCGCAGTGGCGCTCATGGCGACCATCGACGAAAGCGCGACCGCGGTGGCGGCCGCGAGCGCATGCATGCGGATGCGGTTACGGGTGGGACGCGTGATATCGGACATCGGATTTGACCCCCGGGACAGGATTGCGCCGCAGGTTTGCGGCAGGGCGCCTGAAGCGCGTCGGCGGTGGCGGCATCGATGCCGGCCGCAGGGGACGACGCTGGATCCAGGCTACGGTGAGACCACTGATCGAAGTGACGCAAGGTGGCGCAACCAGGGCGCCGCGAGGGGATCAATCAGGACGCATCCCCAAAAAAGATACGATTCACGAATCGTGTATTGCGGAAATGGGTCGGAGCAGTTTCGGAAGCACGCGGCCGCCTCACATATCGCCGAAAGAAACCCCGGCATCGGCCGGGGTTCCTTGCGTCAATCCTGCGACGCGATCAGAACGTGACGCTCCAGCTGTTGATATAGCCGGTGTCCTGGTTGGCGTTGTCGTTCACCCGCAGGTTCCAGGTGCCGTTCAAGGCTTCGCTCGACAGGTTCACGGTGTAGGTCGTGTTGATGTTGTCGGCGCTGCCGCCGGCGCGGTTGTGCAGCACATACACGCTGCCGTCCGGTGCCACCAGGTCCACCTTCAGGTCGCCGATATAGGTGTGCACGATGTTGACTGCGACCGCCGCATTGCTCGGTGCATTGCCGGTACGTCCGGAGACCGCGATCGGACTGCTGACGGTGGCGTTGTCGTTGATCGTGTAATCGGCGCTATTGGTGTAGGTCTGGCCGGTCGGAGGCGGTGTCGTGCCGCCGGCCGCATCCACGGCGGCCTTGGCATTGACGATGCCGCTGCCGATCGGTTGCGACGGTGGTGACGGGAACGCACGTGCCGTGCTCTTCAACAAGGCTTCGATCTGCGCCGGTGTTTTGGCGGGATTGGCCACGGACTGCATCAGCGCGACCACGCCGGCGACATGCGGCGTCGCCATTGAGGTACCGCTATAGGACGCGTAGCTTTCCGTACCCGGACCGGCCGTGCCGGAGTTGAGCGTGGAGAGCACGGCGGAGCCCGGACCCGCGACATCGACGATCGAGCCATAGTTCGAGTAGCTCGCACGCGCGCCGGTGGAAGTGACCGCGCCCACGGCAACGACATTGGCGCAGTTGGCCGGTGAGAACCCGGAGGTGTTGGCGTTGCTGTTGCCCGCCGCGATCACCAGCGTGGTGCCACGGCCGACCGCGCCGTTGATCGCAGTCTGCATGGCGCTACCGCAGGCACCGCTACCGCCGAGGCTCAGGTTGATCGCTTCGGCCGGATTGGCGTTGGTGGGCACGCCGCTGACGCTGCCGCCCGAGGCCCAGATCACCGCATCGGCGATGTCCGAATCGTAGCCGC
>JACMKK010000418.1 GCA_014380115.1 Luteimonas sp.
GCCGTTGAGGGACGCGGTGTTTGCGACGCGAACGCAAGATCACTCCCGGCCCGCGTTTGCCGCCTCGTCCGCGGCGCGTTTCGTCGCGGCTTCGATGGTGCGCAGGCGGCTGTCGACATCGCGGTAGGGCGTGGCGTCGATGATGCGCGACAGCGTGCGCCAGACCGATTCCACCGAGAAACGTTGCTCCACGAACGCCAGTCCCGATTGCGCGGCCTGCATCCAGGCTTCGTCGTCGCGGATCAGGTCGATCACGTGCCTGGCAGTCATCTCGACATCGTCGGTCACTCGCAGGAAATCGGCATCGGATAGACCCTGGGCGCCGACGCTCGTGGTGACGCATGGCACGCCGTAGCGCATCGCTTCCAGGACTTTGCCCTTGAGCCCGGCGCCAAAGCGTAATGGCGCGACGACCACGCGCGCGCTGTGATAGAACGCGATCAGGTCACGCTCGGAGAGGTGCCCGGTGACCAGCACATCCGATCTGCCCAGGCTTGCGACCGCATCGGAGGGGTCCGCTCCGACCAGGCAAAGACGATAGGCCGGACAGCTTCGATGGACGATCGGCCACACCTTGCGCGCGAACCACAGGGCGCCGTCCTCGTTCGGGGCATGCGCGAAACCACCGACGAAGAGGACGTTGCGCCTGTCCTGCAGGCCGGCGCCCACTGTCAACGGCATCGGCTCGTACGCGAACAACGGAATCGTTTCGGCTTGCGCATCGACGTCATTGTTCCGCAACCATTGCCGCACATGGTCGGTTTCGCCCGCGGCTGGATAGAGGATCATGTCGGACTTGCGCCAAAGGTCTTCCTCGATCAGCCGCGAATGATGCGCGAAGCCCAGCAGATCGGGGTTGGAATCCACCTTGCTCTGGCTGATGTAGCGCAGGTGGTGGATGTCGTGTCCGTAGTACAGGATCCGCGCCGCGCTGTGCCGCAGCACCGCATCGATGTGTTCGGCAGCGACTACCGGACGACTGAGCACCACGTAGTCGAAGTACCGACCGTGATCGGCCATCCATGCCTCGAATGCGCCGTCGCCGCCGTCGAACAGCTCGAATCCATGGGTCCGCAGGTCGGCTGCGTAGGCCGCATCCGGTTCCCGCTCCTGCGCCCAGAACTTGACCGTCATTCCCTGCAGCTGCATGACACGCATCAGTTGCAAGATCGCGCGCGAGCCGGCGTCACGATCCGCCCGCGGGGCATAGCGATCGACCACCAGCACTGTCTTCTTCAACTGCGCGCGCTCCTGCGCCAGGAAGGCGTGCGATCCAGGCGGCAGGTTCTCGCGTTGAAGTGTGTCTCGCCAGACTTCCTCGAACTTGCCGCGATTGCTTTCCTGGAAAGCCTTGATGCCCGATCCAGCATCCGTCCCGTGCGACACGCCCTCATGGTGGACCACCTCGGAAAGCGGCTGGAAGTAGGTCTTCAGTCCACGGATTGCGCGCAGGCGGAAAGCGAGGTCGGTGTCCTCGTAGTAGGCCGGTGCATAACGCTCGTCGAATCCGTCGAGGCTCCGGAACACGTCGGCCCGCAGCAGCAATGACGCGCCGGAGACGTAGTCGACTTCGCGCACGAAGTTGTAGACGGGACTCGCCGGGTCGCCCGACCTGCCGACATTGCAGGCATCCCCATCTGCCCAGACGATGCCGCCGGCTTCCTGCAGGCTGTGATCGGGGTACAGCAGCTTCGAGCCCACGAGGCCGCAGTCAGCGAATTTTTCGAAGACCAGCAGCATCGCCTCGAGCCACCCCGGCGTGACGAGGGTGTCGTTGTTGAGGAAATGGATGTATTCGCCGCGCGCCAACTCGCGCGCCTGGTTGGCCGATCGCAGAAATCCGAGGTTGTCCGCGTTCACGTGGTAGCGCAACCCCGGAACGCTATGGAAGCGCGCCATCTCCGGCTCGCCCGACCCGTCCTCGATCAGGATCACTTCATGGCTCGTCGCGCCGGCGCAGCGGCGGATCGCGCGCAGGCAGGCCAACGTATGTTCGAACTGGCCAAAGGCCGCGACCACGATCGACACGACGGGATCGGCGACTTCATCGAACGCCAATCCGAAGATCGGCAGCTTGCCGCGATCGGGGCCCGCATCGGGCGGTGCGATCTCGGCAGGCCGTCCCAGCACCGCGGACAAGCGACGCAAAGGCTTGGTAAATCGCCAGGAACGCGAGGCCAGCAGCGATTCCACTGCTCCGCGCCATGTCGCCAACGACACGGCCTGCATTTCGGCCCAGCTGCGCTGCTCCTGCTCCTGCGCCCGGGCGTCGGCGGCTTCGATCTCGGACACGCTGGCGCGACGCGCCATCTCTTCGGCATGCGCCTGGGCACCCACGCAGGCTGCGTGAAGTTCTCCCAGCGTGCCATTGAGCGCGCTCAACCGAGCGTCGCGTTCGATCAATTCTGCCTCGATGGCGGTGCGCTTGTGCTCGACCCAGGCCACCTCGTCATTGACCTCGACCAGTGCGGCGGCGCGCAACGCTTCGCGGTCGCCATGAAACAGACAGATGTCGTAGACCTCGTCGACCGGCAGCTCGACGCTGGCACGCGTCGCCATGGTGACGCGGTCGAGGGCGACCACGCGCGCGCGCTGCAGCGGGCTTTCAGCGTCGTTCCTGCTGCGACTTAACCCGATATAGACCTCGTCAGCACCGAACGCCAGTCCGCGCGCGTAACCCGGCAACGCATACTCGGCGACCTGCGCAAAATCCCGATAGGCGCGCAGCGTGTACGTCTCGGAGTCGCA
>JACMKK010000057.1 GCA_014380115.1 Luteimonas sp.
GCCGATGCGGTGCACGTAGCTTTCGGTGTCGTAGGGGATGTCGTAATTCAATACGTGGCTGATGCGGTCGACGTCGAGCCCGCGCGCGGCGACGTCGGTCGCGACCAGGATGTCGATGCGGCCGTCCTTGAGCGACTGCACCATCTTTTCGCGTTGCTTCTGCTCGACGTCGCCGTGGATCGCGGCCGCCGACAGCCCGCGCGCGGCGAGCTTCTCGGCCAGTTCCTGCGTGCCGAGCTTGGTGCGCGCGAACACCAGCATGCCGTCGAAGGGTTCGGCCTCGAGGATGCGTGTCAAGGCATCGAGCTTGTTGACGCCGCTGACCATCCAGTAGCGCTGACGGATGTTGGCCGCGGTGGTGGTGGTCGACTTGATCGCGATCTCGACCGGGTCCTTGAGGTAGGTCTGCGCGATGCGCCGGATCTGCGACGGCATCGTCGCCGAGAACAGTGCGACCTGGCGCTGCGGCGGCGTCTTCTTGAGCACGGCCTCGACATCGTCGATGAAGCCCATGCGCAGCATCTCGTCGGCCTCGTCGAGCACCAGGCAACGCAACTCGGACAGGTCCAGCGAGCCGCGGTTGAGATGGTCGATGACGCGGCCCGGCGTGCCGACCACGACCTGCACGCCGCGCTTGAGCGCACCCAGCTGCGGCGCATAGCCCTGGCCGCCGTAGATCGGCAGTACGTGGAAGCCGGGCAGGTGGGTGGCGTATTTCTGGAAGGCTTCGGCGACCTGGATCGCGAGTTCGCGCGTCGGTGCCAGCACCAGCGCTTGCGGCTTCTTCTGCGTCGGATCGATCCGCGCCAGGATCGGCAGCGCGAATGCGGCGGTCTTGCCCGTGCCCGTCTGGGCCTGGCCGAGCACGTCGCGGCCTGCGAGCAGCGGCGGGATCGTGGCGGCCTGGATCGGCGAGGGCGACTCGTAGCCGACGTCGGTCAGCGCGCGCAGCAGCGGCTCGGACAAGGCGAGATCGGCGAAACGCAAGTCAGGGGGGGATTCGGCGCTCATGGCGGGCCTTTGGATGCCGGTTCAGGCCGGTCGAGGCGCCACAGTTTACCTGTCGGCGAGCCTAGGACCCGGATTCGCGACCCGCGCAGGGCGTAACCGTGCTTCGCGGAAGCGGATGCTACCGTTCATCCATGGCGCCGAAAGGCGCGCCGGCCTGCGCAAAACACCGTGTTCGATGCATTCCATTTCGACAACGCTTTCCTGCGCGAATTGCCGGGCGATCCCGAAGCCGGCGCGCGCTTGCGCCAGGTGGAAGCTGCGGCCTGGTCGCGCGTCGACCCGACGGCGGTCGCCGCACCGCGGTTGATCGCGCATTCGCGCGAGATGGCGGCGAGCCTCGGGCTCGACGAGGACGACGTGCGATCGCCGCAATTTGCGCAGGTGTTCGGCGGCAACGCCGTGCTCGACGGCATGCAGCCTTGGGCCGCGAACTACGGCGGCCACCAGTTCGGCCATTGGGCCGGACAACTGGGCGACGGCCGCGCGATCTCGCTCTGCGAGACCATCGATGGGCGCGGCGGACGCTGGGAACTGCAGCTCAAGGGCGCGGGGTCGACGCCTTATTCGCGTTCCGCCGATGGCCGCGCGGTCTTGCGTTCGTCGATCCGCGAATTCCTGTGCAGCGAGGCGATGCATCACCTCGGCGTGCCGACGACGCGCGCGCTGTCGCTGGTGGCGACCGGCGAGACCGTGGTGCGCGACATGTTCTACGACGGGCACCCCAAGCCCGAGCCGGGTGCGATCGTGTGCCGGGTGGCGCCGTCGTTCCTGCGCTTCGGCAATTTCGAGTTGCCGACCTCGCGCGGCGACGTGGAGCTGTTGCGCCAGCTCGCGGATTTCTGCATTTGGCGGGATTTTCCGGAGTTGCTGGCGGGCCATCGCGGTGCGCCGTTCGACAGTCTCAGGAAAGACGGGTTGTTCAACGAGGCCCTATATGGCGAATGGTTCGCGCAGGTCTGCGAACGCACCGCGGTGACGGTTGCGCACTGGATGCGCGTCGGGTTCGTGCATGGCGTGCTGAACACCGACAACATGTCGATCCTTGGCCTGACCATCGACTATGGTCCCTACGGCTGGATCGACGACTACGACCCGGACTGGACGCCGAACACGACCGATGCCCAGGGCCGTCGCTACCGCTTCGGCTGGCAGCCGAAGATCGCGCACTGGAACCTGGTGCGGCTGGCGCATGCGCTGTCGCCGCTGTTCACGTCGGTGGAGCCGCTGCAGGCCGGTTTGCAGCGGTTCGAGGACGCCTACGCGGCCGCCGATCGCGACGGCATCGCGCGCAAACTCGGTTTGGCGGAATGTCGCGACGCGGACGTGGGACTGATCCGCGACCTGCACGCGCTGCTGCGCGACGCCGAGGTCGACATGACGCTGTTCTTCCGGGCGCTGGCGGACGTGGATCCTGTCCGGCCGGGTCTCGAACCGATGTCGGATGCGTTTTACGACGAGGCGAAGCGGCAGGCATCGGCACCGGCCTTCGATGCGTGGCTGCAGCGGTATGGCCAGCGCCTGGGCGACGATGTCTTGTCGGCACAAGCGCGGCGTGAACGCATGAACGTCGCCAATCCGCGGTACGTGTTGCGCAATTATCTGGCGCAACAGGCGATCGACCGTGCTGAGGCGGGCGACGAGGCAGGCATCGGCGAGCTGCTGGAGGTGATGCGCCGTCCTTACGACGACCAGCCAGGCCGCGAAGCCTTCGCGCGCAAGCGTCCGGATTGGGCACGCGATCGGGCAGGGTGCTCGATGCTGTCGTGCAGCTCTTGATTTCCCTTCTCCCCGCACAGCGGGGAGAAGGTGCCGCAGGGGGATGAGGGGCGACGGCGCCGGCTGGCGATCCTTCATGGCGGCGCATCGAGTGTCGGGAGCAAAGCCCGCACTCGCCGTTCGCACCGAACGTCCTTCATGCCGGCTCCGGCGTACCCCCTCACCCGGCGCTACGCGCCACCCTCTCCCCGCAAGCGGGGCGAGGGACAAGCAACGCCGGCTCATTTGCGGGTTTTTTGCTCTTGATTTCCCTTCACCCCGCGCAGCGGGGAGAAGGTGCCGAAGGCGGATGAGAGGC
>JACMKK010000419.1 GCA_014380115.1 Luteimonas sp.
CAGACCTCGTGGCAGCTGCCGAGGATAGGATTCTCAAACGCCCTTGCCGCCTTCTCTCGGGCACCGTCCGCGGCTTTTCCAACGGCACAGGGCCGCGTCGATCGGTCCCGCAAAGACGTGCGTCAGGATGCTGTAATCAAGGATGCTCTCGAACTCGTCGTTGACGAACGGCGGCAGGCCCTACCCTTGGCCGCCTTCGTCTCGGCAATGAAGGTCGCGTCGTGCCGCACCAGGCGGTACAGCGCGGTCTTTTCTGGGCGCGGGCGCTCGCAGTGAACAGGGACGCCCTCTCAGGGACGCCCTCCGGAGGCCGCTGCGGCTGCCAGCCAATGACTTGCGAAAAGACTCCCGCGGTTATGACCTCGGACGGTCTCAAGCCGCGCTTCGCGCCTCAATCGCTCTGGGTGCCGCCTCCGGGCTGAGGCCTAGTCTTACTGTGTCACAAGAGTAGCTTTGCGCTTACTTTGCCGCAGCAGGGGCACTGGCCGAGACGGGCGATCAGCGCGTAGCTCAGGTTGATCCGCAGCGTGGTGATCGAGTGAGCCATGTGCCGCTGCGCGCGCAGGACTACCGCGGGGGATGTAATCCTTGGGAAGGGCAGGCACTTGGCGTTCGATGAAGTTTTCTTTGCCGCCGACTGGCTTATCGGCGATGAGTCTCTCGGCCATCAGGAACCCGTAGGCCGCAATGCTCAGACTGGCATGGTGGTGGAACCCTCGCCAGCCGCGGCCCTCGTAGTGACCCAGCCCAAACTCCTGTTTCAATTCCTGGTAGTCGCGCTCGATGCGCCAGCGCTGATGGGCGGCGCTGACCAACTCGTTGATCGGTGTGTCTTCGGGTAGCGTGGACAGGACGTACTTGCTCGGCTCTGCATCGCCCGCTGGCCACTCGATCAGCAGCCACTGAAGTGGACGCAGCCGAGCTCTTCCGGCATTGCCACCGGCGTGGCGCACACGCACCGCGGCGAATCGCCCAGCGAGTTGCTGATTCGTGCCCTCGCGCCAACCGATTGTGTGGAACGCTTGAGCTGGCAACGAGAGCGCCAGCGCTTTGACGCTCACTGGTTGGAGCCGGGCTGTGCGTCGCGGCATCACCGGCGGGCGGCCCGTGCCGCTGTAAGGCCTCGGGGGCAGCGGCTCGACCCCAGGCGGCCAGACCACCACCGCCGAGGTCACGCCCACCGCGTACAGCAGGCCCATTTCGCTCAGCGCCTGGCGAAAGGCGGTATCCACGCCGTAGCCGGCATCGGCCAACACGCAATGGTGCGGCGCGCCGTCGGCCAACAAGGATCGCAACTGCGCCAACGCTATCTGCGTCTTGGTGGCGAAGCGCAGTTCCTCGGGCACACCGGCCTGCACTCTGCGCGTCGGGTCTGCTGCCCAATCCTCGGGAAGATAGAGCTGCCATGCCACGGGAACGCTGCCTTGATCGCATGCCAGCGACACGCTTACCGCGACTTGGCAATTGTCCTGCTTGCCCAGCATTCCGCAGTATTGCCGCGCCACGCCAACGGAGTGCTTGCCCTTCTTCGGGAACCCCGTGTCATCGACGATCCACCAGCCGCCGCGGCTGAAGTCCATCTGCGGCACAACCCATTGGCAGACCCGCCGCAGCATCTGCGCATCGGACCATTCAGCCTTGGCCACGAAGTGGTGCAGAGATTGATGCCGGGCACTGGCGTGCGAGGGATCAACCCGCGCAGCCATTGGCTCCACGCTTTTGCGCGCCAGCGGCAGCATTAGCCCCGTGCAGTAGCCCTTGAGCCCCGCGTGGCGATCCAGGTGCCCGAGCCCCTGCGCCAAGTGACGCATGTACCGATCAAACCGTTCGCTCGCTCCCATCGTTCCTCATGTGAAGAATGAAGAGAAACGGATAGTGCCATGATTTTATTGACACAGTAAGACTAGGCAGCCGGAAGTCCGTCCACAGCGTGCAGCCCAGCACCCGCACACCGTCGAACTCGACCACGTCGTTGTCGTGGGGAGGGGAGTTCCCCACTGCTACACCTCAGACCACAAGGCATTTGTCGATGGGATTGCCGATTTGCACACTCGGGAACACTTGCGCCGGTCCGCCGACGCTGCGAGGGCGTGCTTGCATCAGTACAGGCGCGCGCACCTCGGGGTTCTGTCGCAATAAGCTGCGTCGGCGAGAATGTGTTGTATGGTCCCGCTCCACCTCCAGCTCGCATCCTCGATTCTCCGCAAGGTGCTCTAGCGCCTGCACTACCCGGTGGAGATCATGTTGGTGTGCTCCTCGCTGTTGAGCCGCGTCGGCAACCGCTGGAACACGTCACGCACCGTCATCAGGTCGTTCAGTTTTGCGGGGCAAGCTCTGCTCGGTCGATTCGAAGTGCAAAGCGGGACCATCCGCCAACTGGACCGTCTCAACCTGCCGCAATCTGTGTAGCAGCGGTATTTCACGGCCCTTCCAAGCCGCCTCTGGAGGCGTCCAGAGTCTCGCGATGTCACGATCAATCTCTACCTCAACCACCGGGACGCCCGCCGGGGTGTAGTTGGCGCCGTGCCGCAATGCGGCGCGGCGGGCTTCATGCTTCGCTTGTTCGACAGCGAGCCAATGACCCGGATCATCCAAATGCGCGCGGACCTTGCGCGCGAGCTCCACGGTCAATGGAACGGCCGGCAAGCGCAACATGTAGTCCAGCACCTCTGCGAGCAATCTTGAGGTTTCGATGAACCCTTGCTGGTGTGCCGGCGTTGACAGATTCAGCATGACCTGAAGTCCTTTTCCGATTCGGTTTGAGCGGCCCAAAAATTAGTGGAGGCTGGTTGGTCTGAGGCAGACCCGCACCATGGCGATTTGCCTTGCGGGAAGCCAATAGTAGTTGGCCTCAGCCTATGCGGGAGGACTCGACGGTTCGCAGGGTGCTGGACCGCCGCGAACTTCGTTGCCATGATGGACGTCCGGTTCGGGCTCCCATTCCCATTTGGAAGGGCGCGTCGATAAGCAAGCCTTTCCGCGAAGCACAGTCCAGGCGGAGCCTGATTGACAGGGGACTCGACCCTGACCAGGCCGCAGACCTTGCTGAGAAGATGGCGTCGAGTCGGCGCCAGAAACGCTGGGACGACCTTGAGTAGCCTCGAGTAATTCGCTTACGCTGGACGACAAGCTGCTCGGCAGACTGTGCCGTGCAACGGTAGGAACTTCATCCGAGCGGATTGAGCAACTTGGGGTCGCCCTTGAAGGCGTAGACGAGCAAATCCAAATCGGCCATGTCAAACCTGGAGAATGCGACGCCGGGTCCCAGCGACGGTCGGAATCCGGGATCGGAGCACCGAATGCTTGCTCGCCTCGATGGCGCGGTGAAACGTTTCGGCAGCCAAGGACGCCCACGCAGCTGCCTTTAGCAAGCCCAGTCGGTAGAACTTGGATTCGGTGCGGCTGTCCACCGGGTGCATGACGCCGTCGAAGTCAAACGCAAGGATGATGCTTCGCTGCGTCACGGCTGTTCCTCACCGTCGAGCTGATCCTACAAGTCGATGTATCGCTGGCGATGATTGCGCTGCACGTCGAGCTCCCCGGAGACGATCACGCTGGCGTTGCCTTCACCGTCGATGGCCGTGATGCCTCTGAGGCCCACCCCGTGACTCTTGAAGCCTTGACGACTCCACCGTCCCGAAGAATCGAGCCGATCATGATGGTGCGCATGGACCGTGACCTTGACGCCCATGCTCTGGGCGAGCGTGTCCAGAATCTCGGACCCGTGGCGGTGATAGCCTGGCGCCTCGTGGGTGATGAGCACGTCTGCGCGCAAGTTGGCCAAGCGGTCGAGTTCCTCAGGATAGATGGACGACCAGTGTTTCCTGGCTCGACCACCTCGCCACCCGTCCCACCGCGCCGTCGCAGCGTCATGCTCCGACGGCGTGCGGAACCTTGGTGGCGTCGACAAGGTCGGGTACCACGCCGACTCGCGGAACACGCCGCCGAGCCCTGCCAGCCGAGTCCCGTCCGGCAGGGTCACAACTCGACCGTGGATGTTGCGGTCCGCGAGCCGGCTTTCCCAGACATTGGACCAGTTGGCGTCGGAATCGGTGTCGTGATTGCCGTGGATAAACCAGACTTTCGACGCGATAGATGCCAGCTCTTCGTGGAGCGGCCGCATCGGCTCGAGGTCGCCGAGCAGCACGACGGCGCTGGCGTCGAGTTGCTCGGCTGCGCGCACGATGTGCCGGAACTCGCTATGCGGGTCACCGCAATACAGCACAACGCTCATTTCGACGACTCGGACACGCGCGTCTGGGCGGCTTCGATGAGGTCCTGGTACCCCTCGGACACGTCGATGGCACTCGTGTTGCCATTGACCTGCATCCAGCGCTGCCATGTGTAGGCGCCGTCAGCGTCGCGCCCCGTTGGTCCACGCAGCTGATACTCCCGGCCACTGAACGTCCACCCCCGACGCGTGACCGGGTCGAACTCGACAATCTTCGTGGTCGCACGACCCTCGCGGTCCGTAACGTTCCACCCCACGAAGTGGCGGTCGCCGTTCGGCAGCAGCATCACCTGCCAACGCACCAGTTCGATCACGGGTCGTTGCGAGAGCGGCTTCGCCTGCCAGATGCTGTTCTCGATCACGTTTTCGATGAACCCGGGCTTGAGGAGGTCGGTGTGTTTCAGGGGCTTGTCCATGGCTTGATTCCTCTGTCGATGTTGGTCTTTGCGGCAGAGTGGGGTAGCACTGCCGTCGTCAGTGCGGCCGCGGTCCGTCGCCTTCCGGCCCGAGCTCGGCCCACAGGTCCGCCTCGCTGACGCGGCCGTGGCCCGCAGCAATGGCCGCAGCCACGGCTTTCTCGGTCGTGCACAGCATCAGCCGCGGGCTCAGGTGCGCCAGGACGTACAGCCCCTTCTGGTCGAATCCCAGCGTGTCGTGCAGGTTCATGCGCTTGAGCACCTGGTTCACGACCGCGCGTGCGATCTCCACTGCGTCGGAGGTGTCCGGCGGCTCGATGCTGAACACC
>JACMKK010000420.1 GCA_014380115.1 Luteimonas sp.
CCGCAGATCGTGCGCAGCAGTTCCGCTTCGGCGACGCTGACGCGGCCATCGTGGCTGATCGCGGCCGTGATCGCTTCGACCATCACCTGCTTGGCGAGCGGATCGAGCGCGTCGAGCGGCTCCCAGACCTCGTCGAGCGCGAGCACGCCGTTGGCAGGCGGCGCATAGGGCATGTGATCGCGCGGCAGCACGCGCTGCAGGCCGGCAAGGTAGGCGCGCTGCGCCGACGCCGGCTCGTCGTGGCCCGATTGCGCGACGACGGCGAGCAGCGTCGCGAACTCCTCCCTGACGTTGCCGGGCTTGTTGCGGCCGAAGCGCGCATGGCGCGAAGGGTCGAGCGATTCGCGCACCTGCACCTGCAGCAGGCGGCCAAGGCAGTACTCGAACAACGAGACCCGGCCGTCGGTATTGATGACGGCGTGGACGGTGTCGAGAAACGTATCCAGTTCCGGGCGCGGGCGCAGACGCAGCACCGGGAAGGCGAGCGCGGCCAGCGGCAGCCGCAGCATCGGGTGCAGCCCGGCACCGATCTGCTCGCGCAGCGCCCGCGCCGTGACCGCGACCGGTTCGCCGAGGCGGGCGATGATCTCCATGCGCTGCTGCTTCATCAGCCTCTCGCTGTCATCCAGCAACAAGGCGAGCAGCAGCGGCATCACCGATTCGCGCTCGGCGGCGAGCGCGCGCAGGTTGGCGGGAATGCTGGTCACGATCGCATCCGCACGCCGGTAGTCGTCGGCGGTCGGTTGCGCGACCTGTGCCGCCACCATCGGCGGGGTGACGTTGAATTGCGAGCCGTCCGAAGGCAGTCGCGCACCGCTCTGCGCGCTCATGCTGAGGCGTGCGTCCTCCTCGAGTCCGTTCGGCGGCGAGGACAGCCATTGCCGCTGCAACTGTTCCAGTTGCTCCGCCCTGAACTGCGGCTCCAGCGCCTGGATGCGCTTGAGCAACGGCGGGTGGGTCGCAAACAATCCGCTGAAGCCGATGCCATCGCCGAACAGCATATGGCTGACCTCCTCGGCGTCGCCGCGGTCGGTCAGCTTCGAGCCTTCGCCGACGCCGGCGATCTTCTTCAACGCACCGGCGAGTCCCACGGTCTGGCGCGTGAACTGCACCGCCGATGCGTCGGCCAGCGATTCACGCGTGCGGCTGACGCCGGCCTTGATCATGCGGCCGAAGAACAGGCCGATGCCGCCGACGATCATCGCGATCAGCGCCGCCGCCAATACCGCCGCCGCGCCTTTGCCGCGCCCGCCGCCGTACTGCAGGATCCTGCGGCCGATCAGGCCGATCATCAGGATGCCGAACAGCACGCCGATCAGGCGGATGTTGAGACGCATGTCGCCGTTGAGGATGTGGCTGAACTCGTGCGCGATCACGCCCTGCAGTTCGTCGCGGTTGAGTTTTTCCAGCGCCCCGCGGGTCACCGCGACGACCGCGTCCGATGGCGAGTAGCCGGCGGCGAACGCATTGATCGCCGCTTCGTGCTCGAGCACGTAGATCTTCGGCACCGGCACGCCGGACGCGATCGCGATCTCCTCGACCACGTTGCGCAGGCGCCGCAGCTGCGTATCGGTCGTGTTCTCCGGCACCGGCACGCCGCCGAACTGCAGCGCCACCGGCTCGCCGCCACCGCGCAGCGAGGCGATGCGGTACAGCGATCCGAGGCCGATGATCGCGATCGTCGCCACCGTGGCGAACGCGATCGCGCCCAGGCTGTCACCGCCGCCGCCGAACGCGACCAGCACGGCCAGGTCGACGGCGATCACGATGCCGAGCACCGCCAGTGCGAACAGCACGACCAGCCGTGTCGAGGTCTTCCTGGCCGCGGCCTGGTGTTCGAAGAAGTTCATGGACTCTCGCTCTCTTTTCTTCTCCCGTCGGGAGAAGGTGCCGAAGGCGGATGACGTGCGGAAGCGCACAAGCGAACCGACCGCCGCTTCGTCGCAGCTCACCCCATTCCCCTCTCCCAAGCGGAGAGGGGCCCGGTCACAGGATCAGAACTGCACCTTCGGCGCCTCGCGCACCTCGGCCTTGTCCTCGGGGATTTCCAGAAGCGCGGCAGGCGGGAAATTGAACATGCCGGCGACCACGCTGGACGGGAACACCTCGCGCCGGTTGTTGTAGGCCATCACCGAATCGTTGAACGCCTGGCGCGCGAACGCCACCTTGTTCTCGGTGCTGGTCAGCTCCTCGGTGAGCTGCATCATGTTCTGGTTGGCCTTGAGGTCCGGATAGGCCTCGGCCACCGCCAGCAGGCGCCCGAGCGCACCGTTCAACATGCCCTGCGAGGCCGCGAGTTCGGCCATCGCACCCGGATCGCCGGGACTGGCCTTGGCCGCGGCCAGTCCGGACACCGCGGCACCGCGTGCGGCGATCACCGCTTCCAGCGTCTCGCGTTCGTGGGCCAGATAGCCCTTGGCCGTCTCGACTAGGTTCGGGATGAGGTCGAAACGACGCTGCAGTTGCACGTCGATCTGGGCGAAGGCGTTCTTGAAGGCGTTGCGGGCGGTGACCAACCCGTTGTAGATGCCCACGGCCCAGAAGGCGAGCGCGGCCACAATTGCGAGCACGATCAACAAACTAAGCATCAAAGCTCCCCTTGTTCATGCAAACCTGGAATCAGGCGTTATGATCATTCCGAACGCAGCATACGCAGGGGGCCCGCCCGATGAAAGGCAACGCGAGGAAAGCTCGCCGGAGGACGGGGCGGCTCGCGACAGTCGGCTTGCTGCTGCCGCTAGCGTTGGCTTCTGCCGCCCAGACTCCGCTGCGTTGGACAACACCGCAGGCGTCCTTGTCCCACACCCCTGCGCCGGCGATCCAGCCCGCCAGCAAACCCACTTACCGCGCTCCGGTCGCGAACACGCTGCCGCTCGCTGCAGGCTTCGACGTGCAACAGTTCGAGGCCATGGCGCAGGAGCTGGTCGCCAACCAGCGCGTACCCGGCCTGGCGATGGCAATCGTCCAGAACGGCCAAGTCATGAGCGCGCGCGGGTATGGCATCACCGATGTGCGTGCCGCCGAGCCGGTCGATGCGCACACCGTCTTCCGCCTGGCTTCCCTTTCGAAATCCTTCGCCGGCACGATCACCGGCTTGCTGGTCTCCGAAGGCGCGTTGCGCTGGGACAGCAAGTTGACCGATTACATGCCGACGTTCCAGCTATCGGATCCCTATGCCGCTCGGCGCGTCACCGTGGCCGACCTGCTCAGCCATCGCGTCGGCCTGACGCACAACACCTACGACCGCGACCTGGAAGGCAATGCCGAGTACGTGAACCTCGTGCAGAAGCTCGCCAACGCACCGATGAACTGCAGCCCGGGCGACTGCTACGCCTACCAGAACATCGCCTTCAGCCTGATCGGCGACGTGGTGTTCGCGGCCACCGGACAGTTCTTCAGCGAGTCGGTCAGCCGTCGCATCTTCAAGCCACTGGGCATGAACGATGCGAGCTACGGGCTCGAAGGCATCGAAGCCAGCGCACGCTGGGCCAGGCCGCACGTGCGCGCAGGCCGCGGTTGGACATCGCTGACACCCAAGCCCACCTACTATCGCGTGGCGCCGGCCGCAGGCGTCAACGCCAGCATCAGCGACATGGCGCAATGGCTGATCGCGCAGGGCGGGCATCGTCCCGACGTGCTGCCGGCACCGCTGCTGGCGACCTTGCAGGCGCCGATCGTGGCGACGCCGGGCGAATTGCGCGGTTCCTCATGGCGCCGCGAGCGACTGAATTCGGCCGGCTATGGCATCGGCTGGCGCGTCTATGACTATGCAGGCCATCGCGTCGTGTTCCATGGCGGTGCGGTGCAGGGCTATCGCGGCCTGGTGGCGCTGATGCCCGAACGCGACCTGGGCGTGGCGATCCTGTGGAACAGCGACAGCGGATTGCCTTCGGGCCTGCTGCCGACCATCCTCGATCGCGCGATCGGCCTGCCGGCGCAACGCTGGCTGGATATCGATCCCGAGATCGAGACGCTATACGCCAATCGCCGGGCTGCACCCGGCAGTGCGACGCCGTCTGGCGTCGAAGCGTCGACCGCGACGGCCTCGCCGGAATAACTGGCGGCACGCATCTTGATCGAGCCGACCCACCGGCTCGGCAGTCAGGCCCACATCCAACACGCGTTTCCCTGATCGGGCCTGGCAGGTCTGCGGATGGTTTGTGCGAGCGTCGTCCGGACGATCCGCGGCGTTTCTCCAGCCCCAAATAAAAAACTCCCTCTCCGACTGGGCTTGCGGAGAGAGAGTCTGGATTACGGCTAATCGGGAAATTACATCATCGGAGCAGGTGCGGAAGGCATGGCTACGGGAGCCGCCTTTGCACGCTTCGCAGGCCTCTTGGCCTTTTTCTTGGCAGCTTTCTTGGCAGGCTTCTTCTTGGCGGCCTTCTTGGCGCGCTTCTTGGTGGCCTTCTTGGTTGCCTTCTTCGCGGACTTCTTGGCAGCCTTCTTCACTGCCTTCTTCGCCGCTTTACGAGCTGGCTTGCGCTTGGCCGCCTTCTTGGCGGACTTCTTCGCTACCTTGCGCTTCGCTACCTTCTTCTTCGCTACCTTCTTCTTGGCGGCCTTCTTCACTGCCTTCTTGGCTGTCTTGCGGACGGCCTTCTTTGCAGTCTTCTTGGCGGCCTTACGGGCGCCGCCTTTCTTGGCGACCTTCTTCGTCGCCTTCTTGGCGGACTTTTTCTTTGCAGCTTTCTTCATGGCCATGAGATGGCTCCTCGTCAATGGACTTGCGGGTACTGCGGCCCAGTAGAAACAACACCGTGGGTATCGGACCCACGACCAACCGCCGATGCGCAACGCGCGCCGGAACGGATTCGGGAGGCATCGCCCGTGGGGGGCGCTGCAAGAAAAAACCCGTGTCGCCGGGCGGCACGGGTTTGGGTATTTGGTTGACGTTGCGTTTTCGCAGGGGAGACGACGCCTGAGTCCACCGTAAAAAAGTTCCGGGCGGAGCGCTGAATTTTGCTGCGTGTTTTCGTGTTGATCCGTCTCACTCGCTTCTGCAGGCAACGTCTGCTTGGGCGAAACCTAATCACGGTTTTTTCAACTGTCAACACCCTGACGCAATTATTTTCGCCGCGTCGGCGCATGGCGTCGGGCCACGAACCGGCGTCGGAGGCAGATCGGACACGTTCGGATTGGCGCTTCGATCCGGCACACGAGCGCAGCGTGCGCAAAAAACATCGCAAAAAAAGGTGTTTCGTGCGCGCGGTTGCGGAGTGTCCGGCGTTCGGCGCTGCACGCGCAGTGCGCGCTTGCGGTCCATGGCGCGCCCTTGCGGGCCGGTTTTCGCCGCTCTCGACGACCTGCCTCCGGTTCCGTTTTTTCACGTCGCACAAGGCGAAATGCGCCGAACTGCGCAAAAAAAACCGCGTCGATGTCGGTTCGAGCAGGGTCTGCGCGCGTCGTGTTCGGGTGTTTCGACGCGACTTCGAACGTCTCCTGGAAGGCATCGGATCGATGGCATTCGCAGTTCCGGTCGTGCGGGCGGAAACGAATCGCGGATTCCAAACGCGCCTCGAAGAGTGCGCAGATCTCGCGCGCGACGGTTGCAATCTGAACGCCAGGCATTGGTGTGCGCGCGGCGCTCCG
>JACMKK010000421.1 GCA_014380115.1 Luteimonas sp.
CTGGAAAAGCTCGCCGCGGCCGGGGTGCGCGAAGTGGTCATCAACACGTCGTGGCTGGCCGAGCAATTTCCGCGTGTGCTCGGCGACGGCGAACGCTGGAACCTTGCCATCCGCTATTCGTACGAAGGCGGGACGCCGCTCGAAACCGGCGGCGGCATGCACCACGCACTGCGCCTGCTCGGCGATGCGCCATTCCTCGCTGTCAACGGCGACATCTGGAGCGATGCCGATTACGCAAGCCTGCTGCGCGAGCCGGCCGGCAAGGCGCATCTCGTGCTCATCGACAATCCGGCGCACAACGGGCGCGGCGACTTCGCGCTCGGCGAGGAGGGGCAGGTGCACTCCGATGGCGAGCGCAAACAGACGTTCGCTGGCATCGGCATCTATCGTCCCGCGCTGTTCGATGGCTGGCGCGATGTCATCGGCGCTGCCGCCGGCGTCGATGCGGTGCCGCCGCGCTTCAAGCTCGCACCGTTGCTGCGCGCGGCGATGGAGGATGGCCTGGTCACCGGCACGCATCACCGCGGCCGCTGGACCGATGTCGGCACGCCGGAACGACTGGCGCTGCTCGATCGCGAGTTGGCTGGATTCGAGCAGGCATGATGGTCACGTAGGGTGGGGCCTGGCCCACCGCTTTTGGCGCCCGTGCATTCGGGATTGATGACGTGATGGCGGGCCTGGGCCCGCCCTACGCGATATCGGGGCCGAGCGTCTGCCGCAGGAACGGCACGGTGATCCTGCGCTGCGCGGCAAGCGATGCGCGATCGAGCGTGTCGAGTAGTGCCGTCAGGTTGGCGAGGTCGCGGCCGACGCGCCTCAGCAACCAATCCAGCGCAGCATCCTCCAGTTGCAGCCCGCGCCGCGCCGCGCGCAGGCGCAGCACTTCGCGGCGACCGTCGTCGTCCAGCGGCTCGAGCACGATGCGCGTGCATTGCGACAACCGCGAGTGCAGGTCGGGCAGCAGCAGCGGCAGTGCATCGGGCATCGCGCGCGCGCTGTACAACAGCGCGCCGCCGGCGTCGTGCACGCGATTGTGGGCATCGAACAGCGCCAATTCGTCGTCGCGATGGCCGGCGACCGCATCCAGGCCGTCGAGCGCCAGCAGGTCGTAGCCATCGAGTGCATCGAGTGCATCGCGCAAGCGGCCGCTCGCCGTCGCCAACGGCAGGTAGGCCGCGCGCCGGCCGGCCGCGTCGGCGTGTGCGCAGGCAGCCAGCAGCAGGTGGGTCTTGCCAACGCCGCCAGCGCCGGCGAGGTATAGCTTGTCGTCCGTCCCGGTACCTTCGGCGAGCGTGCGCAGCTGTGCGACCGCGGCGTCGTTAGCGCCGGCGCCCACGAAGCTCTCGAAACGCTGGTCGGGCGGATAGCGCAACGCCAGCGGCAGTTGCCCGGTCACGCCTCGTCGCTGTCCTTGCCGTCGTCCGGCAGGATGATGCCGCCGCTGCTGACGTAGGGATCGAGCACGATCGCCGGGTGGTCGCCGGCATACAGCCGGCTCTGCGTGTAGCGCTCGTGCGCATAGCGCAGCAGTACGTTGGCGATCGCCGCCACCGGCAGTGCCAGCAGCATGCCGAGGAAGCCGAATAACTGTCCGCCCGCGAGCACGGCGAAGATCACCGCGACCGGATGCAGGCCGATGCGGTTGCCGACCAGCTTCGGCGTCAGCCAGTAACTCTCGATCACCTGGCCGACGCCGAACACGATCAGCACCCCGAGCACGTGCTTCCAGTCGCCGTATTGCACGAGCGCTGCGATCACGCCGAGCACGATGCCGCTGGTCGGCCCGAGGTAAGGCACGAAGGTGAACAGTCCGGCGATGATGCCGATCAGCAGGCCGAGGTCGAGGCCGACGATCCACAAGCCGACGCCGTACATCGCGCCGAGAATCAGCATCACCAGGAATTGCCCTCGCAAGAAGCCGCCGAGCATCTCGCTGGACTCGCGCGCCAGCCGCGAGACGGTGTCGAGGTGGTCACGCGGCACCAACGCGGCGACGCGCTCGACCATCACGTCCCAGTCGCGCAGGAAGAAGAACGCCAGCACCGGGATCAGCACGATGTTGGCGATCCACGCCAGCATCGCGAAGCCCGAGCGCGAGACGTAGGCGACAATGGTCGCGGCGACGCCGCCGGCGCTTTCCCAATGCGAGCGGATCAGGTCGATGATGCGCACCGGGTCGAGCCACACCGTCAGCTGCAGGCCCGTGCGACGCTCGAGCCAGGGCAACACCGTGCCGAGGAAGAAGTCGCGATAGCGCGGCAGCGAGTCGACCAGGGTCATGATCTGGCGCTCAATCAGCGGCACCAGGATCAGCGCGGCGAGCACTACCAGCAACGCCATCAGCGTGAAGACCAGGACCACCGCGGTGTTGCGCGAGCGGCCGGTACGTTCGAGGCGATCGACCAGCGGATCGCCGAGCCAGCCGAACAAGGCGGCGACGACGAATGGCGTCAGCACCGGCGCCAGTGCCCATATCAGCGCGGCCACGATCAACGCGACCAAGCCCCACTGCAGGCGCTTGAGGAACAGCGCGAGATCGGCGCCGGCAACGTCCTGGTTCATGCGATCGTCCTCAACGCAGCTGGAACACGGGCGTGACGCCTTCGATGCCACCCTCGGCCTCGACCAGCACGTCCTCGTCGATCATGCGCCGGAAGCCGGGCATACCGGTCAGCAGTTCCAGGTCGACCTCCAGCCCCTCCGGCGTGGCGCGCACCGGCGTGATGCGGCGCACGACAGCGATGCCCTGCAAGTGGCCGGACAAGCGGATGAAGTCCTCGCTGCTGCGGATGCCGGTGAACAGGATGCGCTGCACGCCGGCTGGGCCGGAGGCGCTGCGGCGCGCGTACTTGCGGGTCAGCGCATCGGC
>JACMKK010000422.1 GCA_014380115.1 Luteimonas sp.
ATCTCGGCTCGCCGTAGCTGCACCAATCGCTGCGACCGCGCCCACAGCCCATAAGCCCAGCCGCTGGCGACACGGCCGGCGCGACCGGCACGCTGGTCGGCCGAGGCCTGCGCGATGTTGACGACGTCGAGCCGCGAGAAGCCCGAGTTCGGGTCGTAGCGCGGCTCGCGCGCGAGTCCGCTGTCGATGACGACTTGCACGCCAGGCAGGGTCACGGAGGATTCGGCGACGTTGGTGGCGAGCACAACGCGGCGGCGGCCTTGCGGGTCGGGTTGCAGGACTTCGGATTGGCGTTCCACAGGCAGATCGCCGTGCAATTGCAGCACTGCGATCCGCCCCTCCCCCTGCGACGGCAGGGGGTGAGGCAGGCTGCTTGCAGGCCACTGGCCTGCAGCCTGACGAACGCCCTCGGGCTGTGCACGAGGGCCGGACAGGTTGGGAGGGGGTTGCGTCGGCGCCGATGGAGTCACCGCAAGTCCAAGCGACCCCTCCCCAGCCCTCCCTTGCAGTCGCAGGGGAGGGAGCGAAGCTTCGACGCGCGCGATTTCGCGCTGGCCCGGCAGGAACACGAGCACGTCGCCCGGATGTTGCGCCAACGCATGCTCGATCGCACGCCGCGTCTGCGCCTCGATCGCCTCGTCGCGGCGCGCCGGGAAGTGCGCGATGTCCACTGCGAAACTGCGCCCCGCGCTCGACAGCCGCGGCGCATCGAGAAACGCCGCGAGGCGTTCGCCATCGAGCGTCGCCGACATCAGCACGATGCGCAGGTCTTCGCGCAGCGCGGCCTGCACGTCGAGCGCCAGGGCCAGGCCGAGGTCGCCGGCGAGATGGCGTTCGTGGAACTCGTCGAACAGCAGCGCACCGACGCCGTCGGGCCGGCCTTCGCCCAACGTGGGGTCGTCCTGCAGCATGCGCGTGAGGATGCCTTCGGTCACGACCTCGATGCGCGTGCGCGCCGAAACCTTGTTCTCGAAGCGGATGCGATAGCCCACGGTCTCGCCGACCGCCTCGCCGAGTTGCTTCGCCATGAAGCCTGCAGCCGCGCGCGCAGCGACGCGGCGCGGCTCCAGCATCACGATCTTCCTGCCGCCGAGCCAGGCGGCATCGAGCAGTGCCAGCGGCACCTGCGTGGTCTTGCCGGCGCCGGGCGGCGCTTCCAGCACCAGGCGTGGATGCGCGGCGAGGCTGGCGCGGATGTCCGGCAGCAGCGTGTCGATCGGGAAGGAAGGTCGCGTCACACGTAAAGGATACGGTGCGTCCTGCAGGCGCGCCTTCGCAATGGCGATTGCTAGACTTTGGCGATGAACCTGATCGACATCGGCGCCAACCTCAGCCACGACAGTTTCGACGCCGACCGCGACGCGGTGCTGCAGCGTGCCTGCGCCGCGGGCGTCGCGACGATCGTCGTCACCGGCGCCAGCCGCGAGCATTCGCCCAAGGCACTGGCGCTGGCACAGGCGCACCCGGGCACATTGTTCGCGACGGCGGGCGTGCACCCGCACCATGCCGTCGAGTACACCGATGAATGCGATGCGGAAATGCGCGAACTGCACACGCATCCGCAGGTGGTCGCCGTCGGCGAGTGCGGATTGGACTTTTTTCGCGACTTTTCGCCGCGTCCGGCGCAACGGCGGGCATTCGAGCGGCAGCTGCAGCTTGGCGCCGACAATCGCAAACCGTTGTTCCTGCACCAGCGCGACGCCCACGACGACTTCATGGCGGTGATGAAGAACTTCGACGGCCGCCTCGGCGCCGCCGTGGTGCACTGCTTCACCGGCACGCGCAAGGAACTGTTCGACTATCTCGACCAGGACTGGTACATCGGCATCACCGGCTGGCTCTGCGACGAACGCCGCGGCCTGCACCTGCGCGAGCTGGTGAAGCACATTCCTGCCGAGCGCCTGATGATCGAGACCGATGCACCTTACCTGCTGCCGCGCACGGTCAAGCCGTCACCATCGCATCGCCGCAACGAGCCGATGTACCTGGCGCATATCGTCGAGGAACTGGCGCGCGATCGTGGCGAGGAGGTCGAAGCCACTGCGGCGCATACCGTTGCCACTGCGCAAGCGTTCTTCCGCCTGCCGCCTGCATGAGCGAACACTTCCAATACCGCGAATTCCGCAGCTGGGTTGCGAGCGCATTCCCCGGGTTCCGTCGCTTCAGTTCTCCAGCCTTTCGAGAGTCTTGAGTTTTTCCCGGTGTTGGGGGTAACGCTCAAGAGTTCGCGACGCATAAGCCTGCGGCACAACGACGTGCTGCAGTGACAGCTGCAGCGGCATGGGCATGAACTTCCGCCATTCGCGCTCCATGTAGTAGTTTTCGGGATCGTTAGCCGGCAAATCCGAATCAAAGAACTTCAGAAAGGCGAGCAACTCGCGGTTGAAAACGGATTCGAGTTCATCTATCACCGCCTTCTCGCTAAGCAGTTCTGCGCCGACTGCTCTCGATGACTCTTCGGACCAAGGCCCGGGAGGGTGGATATGCTCTTGGATGCCCCTAATAAGGGCCCGCAAGTCAGCAGCTAGGGAATGGCCCCGAACATCGGGCCGCGACGACGGCATAGGTACGTACGCGACGGGTCTTGCGCCGCACTCTGAAAGCACTTTTCTGGATATGCCAACACCGAAAGTGCCGTACTTCCTAGTGTGAATATCGAGCTGTTCAAAGGGAATGTCGCAGAAGCAGGAAATCCCCTGCTTGATCAACTCGCCCTTTTTTCAAGCCTCGGTTCGAATCGATTTCGAGCCTGATGCCGAATCCGGAATCATTCGGTCCGACACGCTGCGAATCCAGAACTGCACACAAAGTACGGTAGTTTTTCTCGTCGTCATCGGCGCTGCCCCAACCAACGAAGTGATAAAGCGGGGCGTTATGCATACGTTGCTCAGCTGCGCAAGCCGACGCCGCGCTTCAACAACCACAGGCCGAGCGCCGCCAGCGCCGCGACGAAGCCCAGCATCAGCGCATAGGCGACCCACAGCGGCACATCGCTGACGCCGAGCAGGCCGTAACGGAAGGCGTTGACCATGTAGAAGATCGGGTTGGCGTGGGTCGCGGTCTCGGCCCATGACGGCAGCAGCTTGACCGAATAGAACACGCCGCCCAGGTAGGTGAGCGGCGTCAGGATGAAGGTCGGGACGATGGCGATGTCGTCGAACTTCTTCGCGTACACGGCGTTGACGAAGCCGGCCAGCGCGAAGATCGTCGCGCC
>JACMKK010000423.1 GCA_014380115.1 Luteimonas sp.
GGCCTATGTCGCCTATCTCACACGGCGGCTCGGCGAGCGCCAACGTTTCGTCGAGGAGGCCATCCGTGCGCCCCGCTGACACCTACGACTACGCCGTGATCCGCGTCGTGCCGCGCGTGGAGCGCGAGGAATTCGTCAACGTCGGCCTCTTGCTGTCGTGCGAGGCGAGCGGATACCTGGAAGCGCGCATCGAACTCGACGAAGCGCGCATCGCCGCGCTCGATCCGACGCTCGACCTCGAATCGCTGCGCCGTCACCTCGACACCATCCCCGCGATCTGCCGCGGCGGTCCGGGCACCGGCCCGATCGGCCTACTGCCACAGCGCGCACGCTTCCACTGGCTGACCGCGAAGCGCAGCTCGATCATCCAGACCTCGCCCGTGCACATGGGCAAGTGCGCGGACATGGCGGCGACGATGGAACACCTGCTAGAGCGCATGGTGCGTCGGCCGCGCTAGGAGCCCTGCGCTTCGGGCTCTGCGCGAAATGCAAATCCCCCGCTCGGCGCCGCGCGCTCGCCGCCCCCTTTTTCAAAGGGGGCAAATGCGATGGCTACCGCGATGCGGCCAAATGCTGTTGTCCCCTTTGAAAAAGGGGGCGGGCGTGCGCGTAGCGCACGACGGGGGATTTGCATTTGATCTTCGACCCGCTTCGGCGCGCTTCGCGCACGGCCACGATTAGAGACCGTTCGTCGGAATTGCACTTGCATTGCGAAAAACCTCCGCGTAAGGTGCGCGACCTCGCCAACGTCGGCGACAACGCAGATCGCATTCCTTCGATGAAACGTCTCTTCCACATCGCCACCAACCCCATGCCGTCGCGCGAATACCGCGATGCGGGCTGCTGCGCGCTGCGTGGCGGTAACGCACGGCTGGACGGCTTCACTCCACGCGACTGACTCCTGATCCGGAGATCGGTCGCCCCGATCTCCGAGGAACGCGAACGCCCTCGGATCCACATCCGGGGGCGTTTTCTTTTGTGCGTTCGCAAACGGAGCAACAAGCGTATTGGCGTGATCGATTCGCATCCCGAGCATCCAGGCATGGACCGCCTGAGAAGGGAAACTGCCATGAGGCGCGCAAGCGCTGTGCCCGGATGCTGGGCACGGGTGGCGGGCGGATGCGATCGCGCAACAGGATTGGTGCCTTTGACCAGGCGCCAATGCGAAACATCGATCGAACGGTGTCCAGCGGTACGGGCTCGCATGCCCGTCCGGTGCGCGCGGCGCTGCCGTGGCGTATGCCCGAGGCCGGGAGAAGGTGTTTCGCGAGGACGGTAGCTCAGTCAGGTGAGAGCAGCGGCGCAAGTCGCAGGCCACCGGTTCGAATCCGGTTCGTCCACCTCTGGATAGCTCAGACGGGTAGAGCATCGGTCTCATAAACCGAGAGTCGCGGGTTCGAATCCCGCTCCAAACCCAGACTGTAAATCTGGAAGCCGGGACGAAAGTCCCACAACAGGAAACGCTCCGTGCGGCGTTTCGCCAAACGATGTGCTTCGGCGCATCGCGAAACGGAACGTCGCAGCGGTGGTGTCGCCGGGCCTTCGTCCTCGAAGTGCGCGGTTCGACTTTGCAAATCCGTGTCGCAGCGTATCGCGATGCGGATGGAGAGGCCGGACTCCGGACGGACAGCGCGATCGCTTCGCGGCATTGGCGTCAGGGGCGTTTTCATCTTTTTCACTTTGCCGTCATTCCCGCGAAGGCGGGAACCCAGCGACTTTAGAGCTTCAGTTTTTCCACGACTTGCAAGAGCCAGGAAGCAAAGTCGCTGGGTTCCCGCCTTCGCGGGGTTTTCAACAGCCGCATGGCTGGTCATGACGGCGGAGAGATCAGGCGCGAGAAACGATCCCTCGCGGCTGCATTCAAACAACGGATCGGACCACCAGTGCCAATCAAGGAGCAACGTGCCGTGAATTTCAACAGCATGTTCTGGACCAAGAGGGTCGTGATCGGTGACGGCGAGCGCGGCCTGGTGTATCGGAACCGTCAGTTCGAGCGCGTGCTCGACGCAGGCGTGTACCGCATCTTCGATCCGCTCAAGCGCGTCGAGGTGGCCGTGCACAACATCGCCCAACCGGAATACTCCGGTCGCGATGTCGATGCGCTGATCGCAAGCCTCGGCGACAAGCTCGGCGACAGCTTCGTGCTGGCCGACATCGCTGCCGACGAAATCGGCCTCGTGTCGAAGAACGGCAAGCTCGAGGACGTGCTCGCGCCGGGTGCGCGCAAGCTGTACTGGCGCGGCCTGGTCCGCGTCGAGGTGCAGCGCGTGTCGCTCGCCGACGGCCTCGAGGTGCGTGCCGACGTTGCCAGCCGCCTGCGCCAGCTCGGCCTGATTCAAACCGGCACGGCGTCGAAGGTCGCGGTGGCAGTCGAAGTCCCGGCGGAGTCGGCGGGCCTGGTGTTCGTCGACGGCAAGCTGGCGCGCACGCTGGTGCCGGGCGCGTACGCCTTCTGGAATTTCCAGAAGAACGTGAACGCCGAGGTGATCGAGTTGCGCGTGCAGTCGGTCGAGGTCTCGGGCCAGGAGCTGTTGACCAAGGACAAGGTCAGCCTGCGCGTGAACCTTGCCGCCAGCATGCGCGTGACCGATCCGGTCGCCGCGCGCACCAAGGTGGCGAAGTACGGCGATCACCTCTACCGCGAACTGCAATACGGCCTGCGCAAGGCGGTCTCCGCCAAGACGCTGGACGAGTTGCTCGGCGACAAGGCTTCGCTCGACGCCGACATCTTCGGCTACGTGCGCGGCAAGGTCAGCGAGTTCGGCGTCGAGATCCTCGGCGTCGGCGTCAAGGACGTGATCCTGCCGGGCGAGATGAAGGAGATCCTCAACAGCGTCGTGCAGGCGGAGAAGGCGGCCCAGGCCAACGTGATCCGTCGTCGCGAGGAGGCGAACGCCACGCGTTCCCTGCTCAACACCGCGCGGCTGGTCGAGGAGAGCCCGACGCTGATGCGCCTCAAGGAGCTCGAGGCGCTGGAGAAGGTCACCGAGAAGATCGACAAGCTCACCGTGTTCGGCGGCCTGGATGGCGTGCTGAAGCAGCTGGTGACGATCAAGCAGTAAATTTTGGGGGTTTCCCTCGCCCCGCGCATGCGGGGAGAGGGCGGTGCGCAGCACCGGGTGAGGGGTATACGGCCAGCCACTTCGGTTGGGCTTACCTGCACTCGGCGATCATCGCTCCGTTCGCCCCTCACCCGCCCTTCGGGCACCCTCTCCCCAACGATGGAGCTGTCGGGGAGAGGGGATTTTTTTCCGCAAGGAATATGATTCAAGGACAGAAGAGCATGAACACTCAACACTTCGAACTGCTGCACGCCGAAGGCAGCCCCACGCCGATCAAGGGCTGGGTGCGCGGCGTGCCGCTGGAAGAGCAGGCCCACACGCAGTTGCGCAACATCGCCGCGATCCCGTTCGTCGGGCCGTGGGTGGCGGTGATGCCCGACGTGCATCTCGGCAAGGGCGCGACGGTGGGTTCGGTGATCCCGACCCGCGGCGCAATCATCCCGGCTGCGGTCGGCGTCGACATCGGCTGCGGCATGGCCGCGGTGCGGACGACGCTGCGTGCGGGCGACCTGCCCGACAACCTGGCGCAGTTGCGTTCGAGCATCGAGCGCGGCGTGCCGGTCGGCAACGGTCCGGGCGGCGAGCATCGCAAGCTGCCGGACAGCCACGAGACGCGCGTCGCGCAATCGGGACTGATGGCGGGACTGGAGGCGATCAAGGCCAAGCACCGCAAGATCCGCACCGACAAGCTCGATCGCCAGATCGGCACGCTCGGCGGCGGCAACCACTTCATCGAGATCTGCCTCGACGAGGCGGATGCGGTGTGGGTGATGCTGCACAGCGGATCGCGCGGCACCGGCAACCTGATCGGCACCTACTTCATCGAGCGCGCGCGCGAGCAGCTGGCGCATCGCGTGCTCGGCTTCCACCTGCCGGACAAGGACCTGGCCTTCTTCATGGAAGGCGAGCCGTTGTTCGACGACTACGTGGAAGCGGTGTCGTGGGCGCAGGACTACGCGCGCCACAACCGTGAAGCGATGATGACGCGCGTACTGCACGAGATGCGTCACCGCCTGCCGAAGTTCCAGTTGGAGAAGATGGCGGTCAACTGCCACCACAACTACGTGCAGCGCGAGACGCACGCCGGCGAGTCGTTGCTGGTCACCCGCAAGGGCGCGGTCAGCGCGCGCGAAGGCGAACTCGGCATCATCCCGGGCAGCATGGGCACGCGCAGCTACATCGTGCGCGGCAAGGGCAACGCGGACAGCTTCCACAGCTGCAGCCACGGCGCCGGCCGTGTGATGAGCCGCACCGCGGCGCGCCAGCAGATCACGCTGGCGCAGCACCGCGAGGCGACCGCGCATGTCGAATGCCGCAGGGATGCGGCCGTGATCGACGAGTCGCCGGCCGCCTACAAGTCGATCGACGCGGTCATGGCCGCGCAGAGCGACCTGGTGGAAGTGGTGCATACGCTGCGCCAGGTCGTCTGCGTGAAGGGCTGAGGCTGATCCAGCGAGCCCATTTTGGGGCCGTCCATCTGGACGGCCCTTTTTTTGGCGCGCATGCAATCACTTTTTTGCGCGGCATGGCTTGGCATGTCACGACAGTGACCATGTACGGCCTAGACCGACAACGCCGAAGCGAATGTGACGCATCGCGGTCGTGTTCCGAATTCCGCGACCGTGAACGGCTCAGACACGATGTCTGCAGCGATCCGACAACGTGGTCCAGCGCACGTTTCGCCACTTGCGCCGCCTCTATGATCAACGCCCTGTTCCCCATCGGCCAGCATGCCCCCCGCCTGTTGCCAAACCCAGGCGCCGCAATGCATTCCATGTCCGAAGACCAGGCCCGTGCGCAGATGCACGGGTTGCTTGCCACCATGGCCGCCGCCGGTGGTTCCGACCTGTTCATCGCGCACGATTTCCCGCCCAGCATGAAGTCCGACGGCAGCATGCGTGCGCTGTCCGAGACCAGGTTGACCGGCGACGTCACGGCGATGTTCGCCCAGGCAATGATGAATGAGCGCCAGCGCGAGGAGTTCGCGCGCGAATTCGAATGCAACTTCGCGATCGTCGTGCCGGGCGTGTCGCGCTTCCGCGTCAACGTGTTCATGCAGCAGCAGCACGTGGGCATGGTGCTGCGCACGATCGCCGCTGAGATCCCGAACTTCGAGAAGCTGCGCCTGCCCGAGATCCTCAAGGACGTGGTCATGAACAAGCGCGGGCTGGTGCTGGTGGTTGGCGGTACCGGCTCGGGCAAGTCGACCTCGCTGGCGGCGATGGTCGACCACCGCAACCGGACTTCGCAGGGCCACATCATCACCATCGAGGATCCGGTGGAGTACGCGCATCAGTCCCAGCAATCGCTGATCACGCACCGCGAAGTCGGCGTGGACACGCATTCCTGGCACCACGCGCTGAAGAACACGCTGCGCCAGGCACCGGACGTGATCCTGGTCGGCGAGATCCGCGATGCCGAGACCATGGAGCACGCGATCGCGTTCGCCGAGACCGGTCACCTGTGCCTGAGCACGCTGCACGCCAACAGCGCCAGCCAGACCATGGAGCGCATCATCAACTTCTTCCC
>JACMKK010000424.1 GCA_014380115.1 Luteimonas sp.
ACCGTCCGCGACGCGCCAGCGAGCGCGCGTGTCGACGTGCGCGAAGCGCGCCCGCGGGATGGTCTCGACGCCCTTCGCATCGCGCAGTGGCGTGCCGCGCAGCTGCAGGTCGTCGAGCGCGGCATCGATGGTGATGACGGCGATGCGATGGTCGCGTAATTCCGCCCACGCGGCCGCGCGTCCTGATCCCTGCTGCACGGCGACCCCGCCGAAGTGCAGCAGCGGCGACCAAGCCGCCAGGTCCGCGCGCCGCGCGCCCGAGTACAGCCTGCCGTTGCCGCGCCTGCGATCGAAGTCCATCGCGACATCGAGCGGCGAACGCCCGGTCTGCATCCATGCGCGCGCGCCGACGCGGACGCGGTTGCCGTCCACACGCAGACGCACGTCGATCTTCGGGATCGTGGTATCGAGTTGCAGCGATGGCGCGATGACCGCGAGCTTTGCGCCGATCACCTGTAGTTCGCCGAGGCCTTCGAGCACGGCCAGCGGATCGCCGCCGGGCTGTTGCTGGCCGGGCAGGCCGCGCACGCTCCAACGGCCGTCGTCGGCGCGCTCGATCGCCAGCACGAGGTTGCGCAGGCGCAACTCGGTGAACGAGCGCCCTGGCAGCAGGCCGGCGTACTGCGAAACGAGGATCTCGGCTTCGCCGATCGGCACCGCCTTGGCGCCGTCGCCCACGCGTAGGCCCTGCACACGCAGCAGCGGACCACGGCGCGTCCATTCGGTATCGACCTTGTCGAACGACACCGTGCGCCCGGCGCGCGCGCTCAACCAGGCGGCGATGCGGTCGGGATGGCGTTCGGCCAAGGGCAGCAGCTGGCTGGTCACGCCCGCCACCAACGCCATCGCCACCAGCACGGCAGCGACGAAGTACCACGCTCCTCGACGCGCGGTGCGCAGATGGCGGCGTAGCGAAGTCGTCATCAGCAACGCACTGGGCGACGATCGGGCGCGGATCGGATCGTCAGCGCCGGCAATAACACTCCGTCACGCCGAATCCCGATTCGCGATTCACAGCAGCACGACATCGAACTGCTCCTGCAGGTACTGCTCGTCCGGTTGGAAGCGGATCGACTTGCCGAGGAATTCCTCCAGCTCGGCCACTGCTGCCGACTCCTCGTCGGTGATGCGCGACACGATCTTCGGCGAGGCGATCACCAGCAGCCGCGCGGCGTCGAACTGGCGCACGGCGCGCGTGATCTCGCGGAAGATCTCGTAGGTCACGGTCTCGGCGGTCTTGAGCATGCCGCGGCCGCCGCACTCGTGGCAGGGCTCGCTCAGCTGCCGTTGCAGGCTTTCCACCGTGCGCTTGCGCGTCATCTCGACCAGGCCCAGCGGCGAGAAGTCGTACACGGTGGTCTTGGCGTGGTCCTTGACCAGCGATTTCTCCAGCGTGCGCAGCACCTGGCGACGATGCTCGGCGTCGTGCATGTCGATGAAGTCGATGATGATGATGCCGCCGAGGTTGCGCAGCCGCAGTTGCCGCGCGACCGCCTGCGCGGCCTCGAGGTTGGTGCGGTACACGGTCTCCTCGAGGTTGCGCTGGCCGAGGAACGAACCGGTGTTGACGTCGACGGTGGTCATCGCCTCGGTCTGGTCGATCACCAGGTAGCCGCCCGACTTCAGCGGGACTTCCTTCTCGAGTGCGCGCTGGATCTCGTCCTCGACGCCGTACAAGTCGAACACCGGCCGCGCACCGCTGTAGTGTTCGATCTTTTCGGCGAGGCCGGGCATGTATTGCGCCGCAAACACGCGCAGGCGTTCGCAGGTCTCGCGCGAATCCACCTTGACCTTTTCGACGTCGCGCCGCATCAGGTCGCGCACCGCGCGCATCGGCAGGGTCAGGTCTTCGTAGATGCAGGTGCCCACGCTGGCGTCCGGCACCTGCTGCTCGACCAGCGCCCAGGCGCGACTGAGGTAGGCGATGTCCTCGGCCAGCGCCTCGGACGGTTGTCCTTCGGCGTTGGTGCGGACGATGTAACCGTGGCCGGTCATTGCCAGTTCGGAGACGAGCGACTTCAGGCGCGCGCGCTCGGCTTCGTCCTCGATGCGCGCCGACACGCCGACCGTGCGCGACTGCGGCAGCAGCACGAGATAGCGCGAGGGAATACTGATCTGCGTGGTCAGGCGCGCGCCCTTGCTGCCGATCGGGTCCTTCACCACCTGCACGACGATGTCCTGGCCGTCGCGCAGCAGCTCCGCGATCGGCGGCACGCTCGGCGGCGGCAGGTTCGACGCTTGCGGGCCGGCGGCATCGCCGACCAGTTCGGGGGTCGGCATCGAACGCATCACGTCGCTGGCGTGCAGGAACGCGGCGCGATCCAGGCCGATGTCGATGAAGGCCGCCTGCATGCCCGGCATCACGCGCTGCACGCGGCCTTTGTAGATGTTGCCGACGACGCCGCGACTCCAGCCACGCTCGATGTGCAACTCCTGCAGCATGCCGTTCTCGACGACCGCGACGCGGGTTTCGCGCGGGGTGACGTTGACCAAAATTTCTTCAGTCATGGAACGCACCCTCACCATCAGATGGCGATGCCGTATATGGCGATGCCGTGCGAGGTCGCGACTCGCGCACGGCACCGACTCCCCCTGGCCCGCTTGCGGGAGAGGGATGGGGTGAGGGAGTCTCAGGTCGCGGCGTAGTGATACCAAATCCATTCAACAACTGCGCCGTCTCGAACAGCGGCAAGCCCATCACCCCGGAGTAACTGCCAGACAGATGCGCGATGAATGCCTGCGCCGCACCCTGGATCGCGTACGCGCCGGCCTTGCCTTGCGGCTCGCCAGTGGCGACGTAGCGGGCGATGTCATCGATCGACAAGACCGCGAAGGTCACTTCCGATATCGAGACCGCCTGGCTCTCGCGCGATGCCGACACCAACGAAACGGAAGACACCACGCGATGCGTGCGACCTGACAGCGTGCGCAGCATGCGTGCGGCATCGGCATCGTCGCGCGGCTTGCCGAAGACTTCATCGTCGAGCACGACCTCGGTATCGGCACCCAACACGACCGCATTGGCGACCGCCATCACCTGCAGCAGGCCGGCACCGGATTTTTCGCGCGCGACACGGCGCACGTAGTCTTCGGCAGGTTCGCCAGGCTGGCGCTGTTCGGGCACGTCGACGTCGAGCACGCCGAATTCCAGCCCGAGCCGGGCCAGCAATTCGCGCCGGCGCGGGGATTGCGAGGCAAGATGCAACATCGAACAAGGATAACCGCAGCCTGTATCGCGCTTCTCCGCCGGCAGACACACAACCCCGTTGCGGCTCACGGGCCGTTCACCGGAGTCCACCGAACCTTGCCCCCACTTCGTCAGGAGACGACCATGCGTTTGACCCGCCCGTATTCCATCAAGCTGAAGCCCCTGCTGCTCGCCAGCGCCCTTGCTATGAGCCTGATGACCATGACGGCATGCGCCCAGAACGCCACCCCGGCCTATGCCGTCCCGAGCGACGGCACCTTGCTCTCAGTATCGGCGCAGGCCGAGGCCAAGCGCGTGCCCGATGTCGCCACGATCTCGACCGGCGTCGTCACGCAGGCCGCCGATGCCAACACTGCGATGCGCCAGAACGCCGAGCAGATGGCCAAGGTCGTGGCTTCGATCAAGGCCTCGGGCGTGGCGGAGAAGGACATCCAGACCAGTGGCATCAGCGTCAATCCCAACTATCGCTATGCCGAGAACCAGCCGCCGACGATCACCGGCTACCAGGCCAGCAACACCGTGAACATGAAGGTCCGCGACATCGCCAAGCTCGGCAAGGTGCTCGATTCGCTGGTCGCGCAGGGCGCCAACCAGGTCAACGGTCCGACCTTCGAGGTCGACGAGCCCGAGGAAGCCTATGACGAAGCGCGACGCGCCGCGCTCGACAAGGCCAAGGCGCGCGCCGAGATGTATGCCAAATCGATGGACATGCGCGTGCGCCGCATCGTCAGCATCAGCGAGGGCGGCGGCTTCCAGCCACCGATCCCGATGCCGATGATGGCGATGCGCATGGAAAAGGCGCAGGCGGCCGATACCTCGGTATCGCCGGGCGAATCGGTCCTTTCCGCCAGTCTCGACGTCGTCTTCGAGCTCGGACGCTGACGATGGGTTCGCCAGGCAAGTCCACGCCGCCATCGCCCGATCCCAAGCCCGGACGCAGTCCGGGTTACTCCGAGCCGCAGCCACGCGATCCGGGCGATGCCCGGCAACCCGATCCGCGCAAGCCGCCGAATCCCGATGAGGGCGGTCTGGGACGGAAGCCGGAGTCCGATCCGGATCCCGCCAAAGGGGATTGATCGAAACGACGGGGCCCGCGCAAGCGGGCCTCGTCGTTTGCACGCACACGATTCACTGCCGTCGCGCGAGCCGCGCCGTTCGTCCGCGACGCATCGCCGCGAGTCCGACCGTCACTTGCCATGCACGCGTCCCGGGCGCAGCGTGGATACGGCCATCAGGAAGCGCATCGAGCGGCGTCCCGATCAACCCCATAGCCGCTTGTCGCGCGTTACCGGTCACGCAGGCAACCAAAAGGAGGTGGGTCATGGTGCTCCAACACGCTCGTTCCTATCCGCAGTCTTCGCGGCCGCATCCCAATCCCAATCCCACGCGTATCGTCGGCATGGCCGGCGCGGTCGCGCTCAATGTCGCGCTGTTGATGCTGCTGCTGGTGCCGATGGCTGCGCCGCCGCCGGAGGCTGTCAAGGAACCACCGCCATGGGTGATCCCGATCGACAAGCCGCCGCCGCTGCCGCCACCCCCGATCCAGAGAGTCGACATCGTCAGGCCAAGCAATCCGACGCCGCAGGCAACGGTGAAACCTGACATCCAGCCGGTCACGCCAGTTCCGGCGCTCGTCGAGGAAGGTACCCTGCCAGTCGAGTCGATCGTCCAGGAAGCCGTCGACACCTCACAGACCGAGGTCGCTGCGCCCACCACACCGATCGCAGGCGTCCGCCTGGAGTATGCGCATGCGCCTTCTCCGCCCTATCCGGTCGACGCGATCCGCGGAGGTCTGCAAGGTGTGGTGATGCTGCAGATCCTGGTCGACACCGACGGCAGGCCGCTCGAGGTCTCGATCCACAAGAGCAGCGGACATCGCAAGCTCGACGAGGCCGCACGCCGCTTCGTGCTGAAGCACTGGACGTTCACGCCGGCGATGAAGGACGGCCGCGCGGTGCAGGCGATCGGCATCGTGCCGATCGATTTCAACCTCGGACGCCAATAGCGACCGGTCGCGCTTGCAGAAGCGTGCGAGTCGCGTCGTTTGCAATGACAAAGCCCGCCTTCCGGCGGGCTTTTTTTCGCATGTCGATGAAACGATGACGACCGCTAGGCGCGATGGTATGGGTGATTCGCCAGCATCGCCGCCGCACGATAAAGCTGCTCTGCGACGAGCAGGCGCACCAGCATGTGCGGCAGCGTCGGCAGGCCCAGCGACCAGCTTTCGTCGGCCCGCTGCATGACCTCATCGGCGTGGCCCTCGGGTCCGCCGATCAGGAACGCCAGATCCCTGCCCTGCCCGCGCCAGTACTCGAGGCGCTGCGCGAACTGTTCGGACGCGAACTGCTTTCCGCGGCCATCGAGCACGATCACGTGCGCGTTCTTCGGCAATGCATCGAGCACGCGCGCGCCTTCTTCCTGCATCGCACGAAGCGCATCGCGGCCCTTGCCGCGAAGGCCCGGCTCGATCTCGACCAGTTCCAGCGGCAGCCAGTGCGACAGGCGTTTCTGGTATTCGGCGAATCCCTGCGCAACCCAGGCCGGTGGGCGTTCGCCGACAGCGACCAGGCGGGCTTTCATGCGAGGCCCGCGCGCTGCCTAGAAGCGGTGTTCGGCGTCGGTCTCGAGGACGTCGTCGTCGCCGGGCGGCTGGTCGCCCACCGTCCACAGGCGCTCGAGGGCGTAGAACTCGCGCACGCGCGGCAACATGACGTGGACGACGACATCGCCCAGGTCGACCAGCACCCATTCGGCTTCGCGCTCGCCTTCGACGCCGAGCGGTTGCACGTCGAGCTTCTTGGCGAAGCGCACCACTTCGTCGGCGATCGACTTGACGTGGCGGGTGGAGGTGCCCGAGGCGACGACCATGTAGTCGCAGATGCTGGTCTTGCCGCGCACGTCGATCTCGACGACATCCTTGGCTTTCATCTCGTCGACGGCCGCCTGCACTTGCTGCAGCAGGACATCGGTCGGCGGCGGGGGATTGGGAAGGCGGGTCTTGATGACTTGCGCGGTACTGGTCAAGGGGCTCTGAACTCTGCGGGCTGGGCTCGATTATAGCGAAGCGGGCATGACGGGACCGGCACCGTAAAGCCCGTTTTCGACGATATAGGCGGCCACCGGCGGCGGTAGCTGGTCCTGCCAGGCGTCCTGATCGCGGATGCGACGCCGGATATCGCTGGCCGACTCGGACCGCAGTGGCTGCTGCAGGCGCAGGATCCTGCCTGCGGGATCGTGGTGCAGGCCTGCCGGCGACTCGATCCAGCGACCGTCGGTCTGCCGCGACAGCTCGGCGGGCAGCCTGTCTTCTAGTCCGTTGCCGGGACGCTCGGCGACCACGAAATGCGCAAGTTCGAACAATTGCTGCCACGAGCGCCAACTCGACAGGCCCAGGAAGCTGTCGGCACCAACCAGCAACGCCACAGGCACTTGCTGGCCGATCTCACCACGCAGCGCGCGCAAGGTATCGATGGTGTAGGACGGTCCGTCGCGCAGCAGTTCGCGACGGTCGAGCACGAGACCCGACTCGGTACCGATGGCAAGCGCCAGCATCTCGGCACGCTGCCGTGCATCGGCGTGGGTCGGCCCTTTGTGCGGCGGATCGGCGGCCGGCATCAGGTGCACTTCCGCCGACAGCGCATCGCGCGCATGCCGGGCGACGGCGAGGTGGCCGTTGTGCACGGGGTCGAAGGTGCCGCCGTAGAGGACGTGCAACTGCTGGTTCATGCCAGCAGCGATGCCGCGCGCGGCTCGGCCACCGCCAGCAGGACCCGCTCGAGCACCTGCCAGGCGTCGCCCGCGGCGCGGCCTTTGGCGATGCGATCGACACGACCGACCTCGACCAGCAATCGATCCCAATGCGGCGCGGCATGCCGTTGCAGCGCACGCCGGTACACCGCCTGCTTGGAGTCCCAGATCCGCTGCGCCTTGAACTCGGCCGCCATGTTGCCGCCGCGCGCCTGTACCCGCGCCAGCGATGCGACGCGCTGCAGTTCCATCACCACCATGCCCATCAACGCATGCACCGCCTCGCCCTCGGTGCGCAAGCCCGCGAGCATGCGCGCGGCCAGCGCGCCCTGCCCGTTCATGGCGGCGTCGATGAGGCGGAAGACGTCGTAGCGCGCCGCGTCGGCGACCAGTGCTTCCATGCGTGCGAGGTCGAGCGTGCGGCCATCGCTGAGCAGGACCAGCTTGTCGATCTCCTGGGCGGCGGCGAGCAGGTTGCCCTCCACGCGTTCGCTCAATCGCATCACCGCATCGCGGTCGGCCTGCAAGCCCTTGGCACGCAGGCGGCGCTCGATCCAGTCGGGCAGTTCGTGGGGCTTGATCGCCCAGGCCACGACGACATGGCCGATGCGACCGATCGCCTCGCTCCATTTGCCGCCGTGCTGTTTGCTCCATTCGCCGCCGGTGACCAGCAGCAGGACATCACCTGGAGGCTGCGCGCAGAAGTCCGTGATGACCTCGGCGCCTTCCTTGCCGGGCTTGGCAGTGGGCAGGCGCAATTCCACCAGGCGCTGCGAAGCGAACAGGCTGGGAGCGCGGAAACTGGCCGACAGCCTGTCCCAGTCGAAGTCGCGCGCGTCGGCCTCGAACACCTCGCGTTCGGCATAGCCCTGCGCGCGCGCCTGTGCCCGAACCGCATCCGCCGCTTCGAGCACGCGCAGCGGCTCGGGACCGGCGATCAGATAAGCGGGCCGCAGCGGCTCGGCAGCGAGTTGGCTGGCGAGCCGTTCCGGCGTCAGTTCCACCGCGGCACCGGCGACTCAGGAACTCTTATTGCGCGATACAGCATCGATGCGGCGCAGGATGGCCTGGGTCATGTCGCGCCGCATTTCGCGCGTCAACAACTCGCGTTCGCTGTTCTTGCCGAGCGAATCGCGCGGTGATGCCACGTAGTCGCGCGACAGTTCGATCGCCTGCCTCGGCACGATTTCTCCGCCGTCGCCAGCACGACGCAACGAGAACACCACCGCGTAACGCAGCGAGAACTCCTGCGCGCGGCCGAACTGGTCGACGCTGATCGCGGTATCGGCGAATCTTTCGGAGAACACCTGCAACGTGGCGACCTGACCGCCGCCGCTTTCGGGCGCAGGTGTGGCACCGGCGCGCTCGAGCGCCTTCGCCAGCGATTCGGCCAGCGGGCTGTACGGATCGCGCGAAACCACGCGCACCGGTCCCAGGTCCGTTGGCAACGCCAGCCCGTCGCGCAAGTGGAAGCCGCATGCGGACAACGCAAGCACGAGCGTGGCGACGAAGGCGCACGCGACCAGGCGGGACGAGCGGGAGCGGAGTCTGTTCATGCCGGAAGTCTGGACGAGGCGGCTGTGGGGGGCAAGCGGCGCATGCGCAGATGGAGCATGTCCGTACGGGTCATGTGCAAGGGGAGCAGCCTGTTGGCGAACAGCACGTTCAGGCAATGACGATATTGACGATCTTGCCCGGCACCACGATCACCTTGTGCACCTCGCGTCCGTCGATGAACTTGGCGACATGCGGTTCGGCCAGCGCGGCGGCTTCGACCGCCTCGCGCGCGGCATCGGGCGCCGCCTCGATCGTGCCGCGCAGCTTGCCGTTGACCTGCACCGCCAGCGTCACCGCATCGCGTACCAGCGCGGTGGCGTCGGCCTGCGGAAACGGCACGTCCTCGATCAGCGTCTCGCCATGTCCGAGCACCTGCCACAGCGCGTGGCTCGCATGCGGCGTGATCGGATTGAGCAGCAGCACCATCGCTTCGAAGGCTTCCTGACGCACGGCGCGCCCGTTGCCGGAGGCATCGTCGAACTTCATGACATGGTTCAACAGTTCCATCACCGCCGCGATCGCCGTGTTGAAGCTGTGGCGACGGCCGTAGTCGTCGCCGACCTTGGCGATGGTTGCGTGCAACTGCCGGCGCAGCACCTTCTGCGCGGGCGTCGCCTGCGTCGCGTCGAAGCCTGCCACGGCGCCTGCCTGCGCATGCCGGTGCACCTGCGTCCACAGGCGCCGCAAGAAACGCGACATGCCTTCGACGCCGGCCTCGTTCCACTCCAGCGACTGGTCCGGCGGCGCGGCGAACATCGAGAACAGGCGCATCGTGTCGGCACCGTACTTGTCCACCATTGCCTGCGGATCGACGCCGTTGTTCTTGCCTTTGGACATCTTCTCGATGCCGCCGATCTGTACGGCCAGGCCATCCGACTTCAGCCGGGCGCCGATGACCCTCGCGTGTTCGTCGCGCTCCACTTCGACATCGGCCGGGTTGAACCAGTCCTTCGAGCCATCCGCGTTCTCGCGATAGAACGTCTCGGCGAGGACCATGCCCTGCGTCAGCAGATTGATGACGGGTTCGTCGCTGCCGACCATGCCCTCGTCGCGCAGCAGCTTATGGTAGAAGCGGAAGTACATCAGGTGCAGGATCGCGTGCTCGATGCCGCCGATGTACTGGTCTACCGGCAACCAGTGATCGGCGCGTGCATCGATCATGTCGGCGGCCTTGGGTGAGGTGTAGCGCGCGTAGTACCAGCTCGACTCCATGAAGGTGTCGAACGTGTCTGTCTCACGCTCGGCCTCGCCGCCACACTGCGGACAGCGCGTCTTGCGCCACTCCGGATCGGCCTTGATCGGCGACCCGGTGCCCATGAAGACGACGTCCTCGGGCAGGACCACGGGCAACTGATCTTCTGGCACCGGCACCGCACCGCACTGGCTGCAGTAGATCACCGGGATCGGACAGCCCCAGTAGCGCTGGCGGCTGACGCCCCAGTCGCGCAGACGGAAGTTGACGCGACGATCGCCGCGTTCTTCGTGCTTGAAGCGCGCGGCTATGGCATCGAAGGCCTGGCTGTAGTCCATGCCGTCGAAGTCGCCGGAATTCACCAGCCAACCGCGATCGGTGTAGGCGCCCTGCGAGATGACGCGCTCCTCGAAATCGCGCACCACCTGCACCGCCGGGCCGACCTCGTAGACGTCGATCGTGCTGGTTTCGCCCAGCGCCGAGCTCATCGCATCGTCGTGTTGCGCGACGTGCGTGGCCATCTCCGACAGCGCATCACGGACTTCGTCGGGCACGATCACCATGCGGATCGGAAGACCGTAGGCATGGGCGAATTCCCAGTCGCGCTGGTCGTGACCGGGCACCGCCATCACCGCGCCGGTGCCGTAGCTCATCAGCACGAAGTTGGCGACGTAAATCGGTATGGCCTCGCCGGTGACCGGATGCACGGCCCACTGGCCGGTGGCCATGCCGCGCTTGGCCTGGGTCTCGAGTTCGACCTCGGAAATGCCGCCATGCCTGAGCTCGACGATGAAGGCGGCCAGTTCCGGGTTGTCCTGCGCGGCCAGCAGCGCCAGCGGATGTTCCGCGGCGATCGACAGGAAGGTCACGCCCATCAGCGTGTCCGGACGCGTGGTGAACACGGAGACTTTCTGGTCGCTGCCCTCGACGTCGAACGCGAACTCGAGGCCTTCGCTGCGCCCGATCCAGTTGCGCTGCATGGTCTTGACCGAGTCCGGCCAGCCAGGCAATGCGTCGAGTCCGTCGAGCAGTTGCTGGGCGAAGTCGGTGATCTTGAGGAACCACTGCGGGATCTCGCGCTTCTCCACGAGCGCGCCGCTGCGCCAGCCGCGGCCATCGATGACCTGTTCGTTGGCGAGCACGGTCTGGTCGACCGGATCCCAGTTGACCACTGCGTTCTTGCGATACGCCAGGCCTTTCTTCAGCAGCCGCACGAACATGCGCTGCTCGTGCACGTAATAGTCGGGGCGACAGGTCGCGAATTCGCGCGTCCAGTCGATGGCGTAGCCCATCGTCCTGAGCTGGGTGCGCATGTGGTCGATGTTGGCGTAGGTCCATTTCGCCGGCGCGGTGTGGTGCTTGATCGCCGCGTTCTCGGCCGGCAGGCCGAAGGCATCCCACGCCATCGGCTGCAGCACGTTGTGCCCGGTCATGCGCTTGTAGCGGCTGATGACGTCGCCGATGGTGTAGTTGCGCACATGCCCCATGTGCAGCGCGCCGCTGGGGTATGGCAGCATCGACAGGCAGAAATACTTTGGCTTCGTCGCGTCTTCGCCGACCTCGAACGCGCGGGTCCCGTCCCAGAACTGCTGGGCGGCGGCTTCGATGGATTTCGGGTCGTACGTGATGGATTCGGCGGACACTGGGGCGGCTTGCGGGGGAAAGGTCTTGAAGCCTACCGCAGTGCACAATCGACGCCAATTATTGTTGCTTGTCCTTCCCTCGGGTGAAGGGCTGTGCTTGGAAGCCACTGGCTCGCGCAGCCTTAACGCCTGAGCGTTGTGCGCGAAGGCGGAGCGGGGCGCGGAGCGAGGTGCCCGCGGGGCGGATGAGGGCGCGGACGTGCCTGTCGCGGTTCCGCGCAAGCCACTCGACCACCCAAAAACCCCCGGGTATCGCTACGCTCCACCCAGGCCACGAAATTCATTCACGAGGACATATCCATGAAGCGTCTGACGACCGCAATGCTGCTGTTGATCGCCACGGTGCCAGCACAGGCCGCCACCACCGCCCTGTTCTGCGGACAGTTGTTCGACAGCCGCAGCGGCAAGGTGCTGGGCCCGCACACGATCGTGGTGGCCGACGGCAAGGTTCGCGACGTGCGCGCGGGCAAGGCGCCCATCGCGGACGTCGCGCTGATCGATTTGGGCGATCGCACCTGCCTGCCGGGTTGGACCGATCTGCACGTGCATATGGGTGGCCAGTCCAGTCCGCAGAGTTATTCCGAAGGCTTCCGCCTCGATCCGACCGATTTCGCCTTTCGGGCCGTTGGCTATGCCGAAAAGACCTTGATGGCCGGCTTCACCAGCGTGCGCGATCTGGGCGGAGGGGTGAGCCCGAAACTGCGCGATGCGATCAACCAGGGACTGCTGCGTGGTCCGCGCATCTTCGCCGCCGGCAAATCCATCGCCACCACCGGCGGCCATGCCGATCCCACCAACGGCTACAACTCGGAACTCGCGCACCTGCTTGGCCCACCCGGTCCTACCGAAGGCGTGGTCAACAGCATCGACGATGCACGCCAGGCGGTGCGGCAGCGTTACAAGGACGGCAGCGATGTCATCAAGATCACTGCGACTGGCGGCGTACTGAGCTACGCCAAATCCGCCGACGCGCCGCAGTTCACCGTCGAGGAAGTGCGTGCAATCGTCGATACGGCGAAGGATTACGGCTACAAGGTTGCCGCGCACGCGCATGGCACCGAAGGCATGAAGCGCGCGGTGCTCGGCGGCGTCGCCAGCATCGAGCACGGAACCTACATGACCGACGAAGTCATGTCGCTGATGAAACAGAAAGGCACCTGGTACGTGCCCACGATCTACGCCGGTCGATTCGTCGCCGAGAAGGCGAAAATCGACGGCTACTTTCCCGACATCGTGCGACCCAAGGCGGCACGCGTCGGCGCAATGATCCAGTCCACTGCGGCCAGCGCCTACAAATCGGGTGTCAAGATCGGTTTCGGCACCGACATGGGCGTGGGTCCGCACGGCGACAACGCGCGCGAATTCATCTACATGGTCGAGGCAGGCATCCCGGCGGCGTACGCCTTGCAGTCGGCGACGCTGCATGCGGCAGAGGCGCTCGGCGTCGACGACCAGGGCGT
>JACMKK010000425.1 GCA_014380115.1 Luteimonas sp.
GACCAGTTGCGGCAAGGGCGGCAGGCGCGGCACGGCGAACCCGGTCCGCCTCGCGCCCGGCACGCCGGCTGCAATCTCCTCCCATTGCGCAGGCGCGTAGTGGAACGCGAGGCAGCGGTCGCCCGTGCCGTGTTCATGTCCGCATTCGAAGCAATGCCCTGCATCGCCGAGCAGCATCGCGCCGGGCGCGAGCACGACCGCGCCCTGGGTCGTGCGGTACTGGAACGTGCCCTGCGTCACCGCCGCGATGCACACGGCACCGTGCTGCTCCTCGAACGGCCGGTCGCGCGGTCCCGCCGTGCAGACGATGTCGCTGACCGACCAGCCGGGGCCGGATGCCAGGGTTTCGTGCTTCATGCATAGCAGATTAGCAATTTCTCCCAAGCGCTACAGCCGTGCGGACGCCTAGCATCCAGGGTGGACAAAGGACGCAGGAACTTCGCCATGAAAACTTCCCCATTCGCGGCATCGACGCTGGTCGTGGCCTCGTCGCCGTCGTTTGCGCAAGCGCTGCACACGGACAAGCCGGCCGCTGACCGCGCCGACAAGATGGCGCTGTACGGTTGGCTGATCGGGCGTTGGGAAATGGATTCGGTCGTGCACCAGGACGACGGCACGCACGCGCCGGGCCCACGCGGCGAAATCCATTTCGGCTGGGTGCTCGAGGGCCGCGCGATCCAGGATGTCTGGATCCTGCCGGGCGTTTTCCATGGCACGACCCTGCGCGTCTACGATCCTGGACTCGACGCCTGGCACATTCTGTGGAGCGACCCGCTGAAGCAGTACTACGCGCGCCAGATCGGGCGCGCGCGCGGCCGCGACATCGTCCAGGAAGGCAAGGACGAGGCCGGCACGCCACTGCGCTGGAGCTTCACGGAGATCACGCCGGATGCATTCCACTGGCTCGGCGAGAGATCGCCGGACGGCGGTGCGACTTGGCGGCTGCAGATCGAGTTCTTAGCGCGACGCGTTGCCGCGCGCTGAGCCATTCCTGATGAGAGGAACAAGACGATGATCCATCATGTGTCGATCGGGGTGCGCGACATCCCCAAGGCAAAGCGCTTCTATGACGCGGTGCTCGCGCCGCTTGGCTACTCCTGCATGAGCCACGACGACGCTTCGCTCGGTTACGGGCGCGATGCGGTTGCGCTATGGGTCAATGCGGCGGGACGGCCCGTTCCGCCGGACGACGACTCCGGCCTGCATTTCTGCTTCGCCGCTCCGACGCGCGATAGCGTCGATGCGTTCCACGTCGCGGCGTTGCGAACGGGAGGACGCGACAACGGTCCCCCCGGCATTCGCGCAGACTACGGTCCCGACTACTACGCCGCCTTCGTGATCGATCCCGATGGCTACAGGATCGAGGCCTGCTGCAGCGACGCTTGATTGCAGCGACGCTTCGTGTCCTGTTCCGCAAAAACCCGCGCTGACCCCTGAAGCCTGTCATCCCGAACGCAGTGAGGGATCTGATGTTGAAGCAGATCCCTCACCGCTTTCGGGATGACAACACCATGGCCAAATACTCATGGCCAGACTCTTTGCCGCCCGACCGCAATGCCGAAGCATCGCGGTCGGGTCGACATGTCGATCAACGCTTGCGCAGTGCCGGCCTTGCAGGTGCTGCCTGCCTGGCGCCAGACGGTTTCACCGGCGCCCGCAGCGGCGTCTTGAAGACGTGCACGCCGGTGCCGCCGCCCAGCACGTACAGGCTGTCGTCGGGCAGCAGCGACACGCGTTCCGCGCCCTGGTGGCCGATCGACGTCAGCTTGCGCAGCACAGGCGCGGTCGGATCGGACACGTCCAACTCGTGCAGGCCGTCGAGGTTGGTGAACCAGGCGCGATTGCCGCGTTGCGCGACGCGGGTGTAGTCGGCGGAGCTACCGGCGTCGTAGCGACCGACCACCACCGGCGTGGCCGGGTTGGCGATGTCGATCACCTGCATGCCATTGCTGCAGGCGAGATAGGCCAGCGACACCGCGCTGTCGATGGACACGTCGAATGCGGTCCCGCAGCCGTCGTCGAGGTGGCCGAGCGGCGCCGGGCTGGCGGGATTGGTCAGATCGAGCACGCGCAGCCCGCCGCTGCCGGGGCTGTCTTGTCCCTCGGCGATGTAGAGCTGCTGCTTGTCGACCTTCAACCGGTACGGTTGCGCGAGGAGTTCGCCCTGCCACACCAGACTGGGCGCGGCGGGATCGGAGACGTCGGCGACCGCGAACAGGCCGCCATTGGTCCATTTGCCGAGATAGGCGTAGTCGCCCTTGACGTCCAGCACCGCAGCAAACGGAAACTCCACGCGGCCCAGTTCCACCGGATGGGCGGGATCGGAGAGGTCGACGTTGATCAGGCCGTAGCCCCACGCCGCCATGTAGGCGGTGTCGCCCGCCACGACCAGCTGTTCGAAGCTGCGTGCCTGGAGGCTCTGCGGCAAGTGGGCCTCGAACCGCGAATACGGTGTCAGCGCGGCGCGATCGTTGACCGTGAGGCCGGAGTTGGGCTGCAACAACACGACGCGACCGCCGTGCATCGCGATATCGCGCGCGCCGACGCCACCCGGCAGCCAGCCGGTCGTCCGGCGCACGGGAGCGGCCTGCGTGCTGATGTCGATACCGTGCAACAGGTCGGTATCGGTCTGCAGCAGCAAGGTGGTGCCTATCTTCACCGCGGTATGCCCGCCGAGCGCATCGATGTCGAGGTGTCCGGCCGCAGCCGGTGCATCGAGGTTGGCGATGTTCCACAGGTCCATGCCTTCGCCATAGCCGAAGGTGTAGAAGAACGAACCCGCGCGCACGCCACGGGTGGCCGGCGGGATGTCGATGAAGCTGCGACGGGTCATCTCTTCCGGATCGGTCAGGTCGAACACGCTGAGCTGGTTGCCGACGCCGATCGCCAGGCCGGGTTGCGGCGAGAGGCTGAAGCTGTCGAAGCCGTCCACGGTGTGTTCGGCGATCCGCACCGGCGCAGCGGGGTTGCTGACGTCATAGATGTCGAGGACCGAGGCGCTGACGAAGTTGCGTCCGGTGGCATAGATCGTATTGCCGCTGGGGATGATCTTGTTGTACTGGTCGACGCCGCTGGTGATGGCGGTCGGCACGAACACCGGGTTTGCGGGATCGGCCAGGTTGGAGACGAACAGGCCGTTGTTGTTGTCGAACAGCCATAGGTGACCGTTGGCGGCGGCCAGGCCGACGACGAACTTGGATTCACCCTCGACATAGGCATCGCTGTCCGATACCAGCTTGGGCCGGGCCGGATCGGCGAGCGAATAGGTCGCTACGCCGCTGCTGCCGTCGTAGCCGCGCCAGCTCGCATAGAGATAGTTGCCCTGGCGCGTCAGGCCGTTGATGGCGCCCCCGGCGGCCTTGCTCGTGGCCACGCGCAGCGGCGTATTGGGCTGCGCGTAGTCCCAGGTGGCGAGGACGCGACCGGTCGGGATGTAGACGCGCGTGCCGTTGACGATCGGCTGCGCGACCACGGCGCCGCCGCGGATCCGGGACAGCTCGAGGGCAGGCGGCAGTGTCGGTGCGCCTTTCCGTGCGGCCTCGGCAAACGTCGGTGCGGTCAGGATCAGGGCGGACAGGGCGCTGGCCAGCAGTTTCATTGCCATGCTTACGTATTCCTCAAGAAGGTCGGAAAGGACGGGCCGAGCGTTCGGCCCTGTGGACGAAGGAATGCGCGCATACCAGCGCGCTCGCCTGGTGGCCGGGGCGATCGCAGGATGCGCGCGGGGGTTGATCGCACCATCCCACGATCGCCCCGATCAAGGGCCATGCGGCTTGGTACCGACCGTGCTCCCGGCTGGTCGGCCGGGTCACTCCAATCGTTTGACGAATGTTTGATCAACGTTTGACAGCTTCCGGCTCGGATTAGGGCAACGCGCCGCCGCCGGGTTTCGCAGTAGCGGGGTCCAGTCCTGGAGGCATGCTGCGTTCGCCGGCCAGGGTCCTGGCATGGTCGAAGGCCTTGCGCCATTGCGGACCCTGGCCCGACGCGCGCAACAGGCGCACCTGCAGCACGGCGAGGTCGAAATCATGTTCGGCCCAGGGCGCGACCCGGCCGATCAGCGTCCCGGCATCGGCGTCGCGTCCCCGCTCGAGCAGCCAGCCGGCGTAGGCCCGCACGACCGCGGCGATCTCTTCCGGGACGCCGCGTTGTTCGGCTAGCGCAAGCGCGGCGCGATAGCTCGCGTCGGCCGTGGCCTGCTCGCCGCGCGCA
>JACMKK010000426.1 GCA_014380115.1 Luteimonas sp.
AACTCCGACAAAGCCTTGCCCATCATCGCGTCGATGGCTTCGGGCCGGCTCATGTCGGCGCCGTCATAGCGCACCTGCACGTCGTAGAGCTCGGCGAGTTCGCCCTTCAGTCGATCGATGGCACCGGCATCGCCGAAGCCGTTGAGGATGACATTCGCGCCTTGCGCAGCCAGGCTGCGGGCGATGCCCAGGCCGATGCCCGAGGTCGAGCCGGTGACGAGAGCGGTCTTGCCGATGAACATGATGAGATGAACCTGGGGTTGCGGGTGGTGGACCAGCGTGGCTGGCGCCTAGGGCGCGGAGGAGGCATCGACGTCTGCGGTGCGGGTGAAGCGCAAGTGGGTGATGTCGACCGGAAAGAACAGGCCCCACGTCCATTCCACCCAGATGCGCACTTTGCGGCCCAGCGTGGGCATGCGCATCAAGTAATGCGCGCGCCACACCAGCCAGGCAGGCAGGCCGGTCAAGGGCAGGCCGAACACCAGCGCCACAGCCTTTTGATGGCCGGTCGTGGCCATCATTCCCTTCGACCGGTACTTGAACGCGCGCGTGGCGCGCCCTTCGATGTGCTCGACGAGGTTGCGGGCCAGCAATTCGGCCTGTGCGACAGCGAATTGCGCGGTGGGTGGGCTGGTCTGCCCATCGGCGGCGTTGACGGTGGCCGCGCAATCGCCCAGGGCCCACAGCCCAGGCCGGCCTGCGATCTGGCCGTCGGGCTCGGTCACGATGCGGCCGCGCAGCGTGGGCACGGCGAGGTGCTCGACCAGCGGATTGCTGCTGGCGCCGATCGTGCACACGACGGTATCGGCCGCCAGGCGGGTGCCATCGACCAGGTCGACGCCATGTGCGTCGATGCGCATGGCGCGCGTACCCAGACGAACGTCGACGCCGCGCCGGCGCAGCGAACGTGCTGCCACATCGCCGAGCCGGGCTGGCAGTTCCGGCAGCAGGCGGTCGCTGTCGTGCAGCAGGGACACGCGCAGTTCGTCGGCATTGACGCGGCGATAGCAGCGGTGGGCGCTGCGGATGAAGTCGGCCACGGCACCCGCAACTTCGACACCTGAGAAGCCCCCGCCGATGACGACGAAGTGGCCCAGCGAGCGCCGTTGCTGGTCGTCGCTGATCAGCTCGATGTGCGCCAGTCGCTGCAACAGGCGGTTGCGGATGTGCATCGCATCACCCACCAGCTTGAGCGGCAGCGCATGCTCGGCCGCGCCGGGGATGAGCTTCAGGTTGGCACGTTGGCCAAAGGCCAGCACGAGGTGGTCGAAGGTGAACTCGAGCGGGCCCGCCAGCGTCGAGCAGACCAGGATTCGCCTCGCACTGTCGACCTGCTGGAGGCGACCCATGATGAACCGGGTCGCGGGCACCATCTCGCGGATCGGCGCGATCACGTGCTCTGGGAACACGGCCGCTCCGACCACTTCAGCCAGCATCGGATTGAACGTGGTGTAGCTCTCTTCGCTCAGCAGCACGACCTGCCACCCTGCGGGCAAGCGCCCTTCGAGGGCACGGGCCAGTGTCGTGCCGGCAAAGCCGCCGCCGGCGATCACGATGGTCATGCTGATGGTTGCGTGGGTGTTCATGACTTGCTCAACATCGAAGGCAAGCGTAGGCAAGGTCGGTCGCTTCGGACAATCACAAGATTTCATCGACCGATCGGTCCCGGTTATGGCGCCGGGTGCCGATCGGTGTAAGGTTTGGCAAGAATGAACGAAGAATCCGCGCATGGAGCTCTACCAGATCCGTTACTTCCTGGCTGTCGCCGACACGCTGAACTTCACGCGGGCGTCAGAGCGCTCCTTCGTGTCGCAGCCAGCCCTGACCAAGGCCATCCAGCGCCTGGAAGAGGCGATCGGCGGGCGTTTGTTCGACCGCACGAAGAACTCGGTCCAGCTCACTGAGCTGGGCCGGGGCATGCTGCCGAATTTCCGCCAGATCTACGAGACCGCCAATCACGCGCGCAAGGAGGCGCGCCGCCTGACACGGCCGCAAAAGGAAGTGGTGCGCGTCGGCGTGATGTGCACGATCGACTTCCATCAGGTTTTGCCGGGCTTCGTCGAAAGCCAGGAGGGCAGCGCCGAGGTCGAACTGAGCTTTCGGGAGGGCAACCTCGAGGCATTGACAGACGCACTCGACGAGGGGGATGTCGACGTGGGCGTCATGTGCTCACCCTACGCAATGCCCAAACGTTTTGCTGCCACGCCGCTGTTCAGCGAAGAGTACGTGCTGGCCATCGGCGACGACCACCGCTTCAGCGGTCGCGCGAGCGTCGAGATGGCAGAACTGCACCGCGAGCGCTATTGCGAACGTGTGATGTGCGAGTTCTCGACCTACATCGAGCACGTGCTGCGCGATCGAAGCGTCATGCTGGAAGTGGTTCAGCAATCGTCACGCGAGGACTGGATACAGGCCTTGGTGCGCGCGAACTTCGGGGTCGCCTTCATGCCCATCTCGCTCGCTCGGGCGGCCGGCCTGGCCTGCGTCGCCATGGCCGACATGCCCATCGTCCGGGAGGTCAGCGTGCTGACTCACGCCGACCGACCCACCAGCGCTGCGCAGCAGGCCGTTATCGACTCGCTGGTGGCCTATGGCTGGGGACGAGGACGTTTGGCGCCTACCTGAACTCGTTACGAGAACCGAGATCTGCTCGTAAATCGCGGAGCTCTGCAATCCTGTTAGCCGTTGGACTTCGGGAAGTCGGACGAGTCGATCCGAAGAACTCAATAGAGTCGTCTGCCCCCCGGGTTCGCTTCACTGGCGAGCAAGGAGCGTCAGGGCAAGCCTTGTGTGATCGTTCACGAGCGACCGGCCGAATCAGACATGAGAACCTCGGTACGAGTTGCCAAGGCGGTGTACGAGCGCCGACTTGACAGCGGGTTCTTCGAAGGGCGTAGCCTCCCGGCATGACGAGCGAACGAAAAGACGCAGAGAACCCCGTCGGGCTGGCCCGGGATCATGAGGTTGTGCAGCCCACGAAGGCCGAGCGCGTCGGCGCGCGCGTGCTGCGCCCGTTCCAGCTGTTCGTGCGGCGGCAGGCATCCGGCGGCATCGTGCTGCTGCTGTGCGCCGTGCTTGCGCTCGTCTGGGCGAACTCGCCGTGGGCCGGAACCTACGAGCAAATGCTCCACACGCCGCTCGGCGTCTCGCTCGGTCAGCGGCTGCTGAGCCTCGACCTCCAGCACTGGATCAACGACGGCCTGATGGCGATCTTCTTCTTCGGCGTCGGGCTCGAGATCAAGCGCGAGTTCCTGGTCGGCGAGCTCGCCGAACGGCAGCACGCGATGCTGCCCATCGCGGCGGCGATCGGCGGAATGGTCGTGCCGGCAGCGATCTATGCCGCCTTCAATGCCGGGGGCGAAGGCGCGCACGGATGGGGCATCCCGATGGCGACCGACATTGCCTTCGCGCTCGGCGTGCTGGCCGTCCTCGGCTCGCGGATTCCCGAAGGGCTGAAGGTGTTCCTGGTCGCCTTGGCGATCGTCGACGACCTCGGCGCCCTGCTGGTCATCGCCATCTTCTACTCCAAGGCGCTCGATCCTCTGGGCATCGCCCTGATCGTCGGATTCGTCGCCGCGCTGTTCATCGCCAATCGCTTCGGCGCGCGCCGCGGCACGATTTACCTGCTGCTCGGCTTCGGCCTGTGGGCGGGGTTCTTCCTGTCAGGGCTGCACGCCACGCTGGCTGGGGTGCTGACGGCCCTCTTCGTGCCGGCACGGGTCCGCATCGCCGCCGAGGCGTTGC
>JACMKK010000427.1 GCA_014380115.1 Luteimonas sp.
CGATCGACTCGGGTGAAATTGTGATCTTGACCGTGCCGTCGGGCTCGGGAAAAACGACTCTGCTTTCGCTGATGGGTGGATTGCGCTCGCCCCTCTGCGGCAGTCTCCGGATGCTCGACACCGAACTGGTGGGGGCGACCAAAAATGTGGCAGTGGAGGCGCGCCGTTCCTGTGGCTACATCTTTCAAGCACACAATTTGCACACCAGTCTCACTGCCCAGGAGAACGTAATGATGGGCCTGGAAGTACACGGTACTTATTCGCGCCCAGAGCGACGCGACCGCGCAGTGGAAATGCTCACCCTGGTGGGCCTCGAGGCGCGGACCCAGTATTACCCTGAGAATCTGTCAGGCGGGCAAAAACAGCGCGTGGCGATCGCCCGTGCCCTGATCAGCCATCCCCGCATCGTCCTGGCAGACGAACCGACCGCCGCCCTCGACAAGCAATCCGGTCGAGATGTAGTTGACCTGATGCAAAAACTTGCCCAGGAACAGGGCTGCACCATTTTGATGGTGACCCACGACAACCGCATTCTCGACGTTGCCGACCGCATCATCTATATGGAAGACGGCAGGCTGGTCAAAACTCAAGCAAAGGCTTTGAAATGATCACTGTGCCAAGCCTACACGCGCATCAATATCTAAACGGTGCAATGACCTTTTGTAGCTGGCAGGCAGGATGGCGCGCCCTGCTCCTGCGCGGCTATGACAAGCCGCCGGAGGCAGAAGAGTTCACCACGCCTCCAACGGCGGATCAGCTCATCGTGCTGGTCACGGGCGGCTCATGCAACTTCGAGAGTTTTGCAAATGGCCGCTGGCAGAGCGCGACTTATAGACCCGGCCACCTTGGTATCAAGGCACCCGGTGAGGCGGCAAAGCTGCGTTGGCGAGGTGCTGAATGTCACAGCACTCTACAACTGCATCTGCCCGGAGCGACCATCGAGGAGGCCAGGAATGAACTGTACGATGGCCGCTCACGCCGGGTCAGTCTGCCGAGCAAGCTAGCTCAGCATGATCCAGTTCTCTCAGAGGCAATGCTTGCGCTCGAACGCGCGGCACGGTCGGGTGCTCCTGAACTGTATGCCGAGACAGCCGCTCACTTTCTCGCGGTCCACCTCCTTGTGCATCACGCGCAAGTGTTCGAGCCACCATCAGGCCGTTACCACGAGGATGTTCTACGCCAGGTCGACGCTTATATGCGGTCGAGTCTGTCCGTGTCCATGTCGCTGGCACAGCTCGCCGAGATTGCCGGGCTCAGCCGTTTTCAGTTGCTCAGAGCAGCCCATCTCATCTGGGGAGAGACGCCCTTGCGTCGCCTCACGCGCCTTCGAATGGAGCTTGCGCAGCGTCTTCTGCGCCGGGGCAATCTGTCGGTCATCGAAATCGCGTTGGAGTGCGGCTACGGCAACCCGGCGCATTTCGCGACCGCCTTCAAGCGCCATGTCGGCGTAACGCCCTCGGAGTACCGCCAGAGCTGAGGAATGTGGATGAGCGCAATCCTGCGAAGTATCCATCAATAACGCGAACGACAGTCCCCCCGAAATCGACGACTCTGGGTTGGCTGCTGTCACCCGCTCTGCTTACCTGTCACTCGGCCAAATCCAAGAGAACTTTAAGGAACTGTCATGAAATCTTGTCAAGAACTACGGACCGGCGGCACGGTCGCCATCGTCGGAGCCGGCCCGTCCGGTTCGATGCTGGCGCGGCTATTACAGATGCAGGGCTTCTCCGTGAAGGTCTTCGAGCGCGACGCCTCGCCCACCTCGCGGCCGCAAGGCGGCAGCCTCGATCTGCGCAAGAACGCCGGCCAACGTGCTATCGAACAGGCTGGCCTGATGGAGGAATTCTGTCGCCTCGCGCGCAGTGACGCCAAGGCGTTCAAGATGCTCGATTCGCAAGGCAAGCCGCACCCTGCAGGCGACGCCGGAACCCACGAGGAGGCCGGACCGGAGATCGACCGCGGCGATCTGCGTCAAATGTTGCTTGGCTCGCTCGCCCCCGACACTGTCGCGTGGGGCCACGCCGTCAAGGACGTCTTGCCCGAGGCGGCCGGACGGTGGCGCCTGGAGTTTAAAGATCAAGCGCCCGTCACCGCAGATCTTGTCATCGGCGCCGACGGCGTCGGCTCCCGCGTCAGGCCCTGCCTGACTCCGGTCCGCCCACGCTACACCGGCATGGCGATGCTCGCGGCGGTCATCCGCAAGGAGCTTTGGCGCGGCTCCGAACTGTCGGAGCTTCTGGGCGAAGGTTCGGTGATGTTCGCCGACCATCAACAGACCATTTTCGTGCAGCGCTGCTCCCACGACTTGATCCTTCTTTATTACTCGATGGTGGTTGCCGAGGACTGGCCCACGGCGGAAGGCTTCGCGCTCGACGATAGCAAGGCCGTCCTTAACGCCATCACCGCCGCTTACCAGGACTGGTCGCCCGAGCTGTTGACGATGCTGACACAGGTGGACGGCAAGTTCCATCGCTGGCCGCTGTCTGTGATGCCGCCGGACTACCAGTGGGAGACCCAACCCGGACTTGCCATGGTCGGCGACTCGTCGCATGCCATGCCGCCATTCACCGGCAAGGGGGTGAACCTGGCGCTGCTCGACTCGCTCGAACTGGCTGACGGCTTATCGGCCGACCCTGCTGCCGAGGTCACGGCGGTCGTGAAAACGTGCGAGGCGCGCATGCAGGAGCGGACACGCAATGAGATTTCTGAATGCCTGGGAGTCGGACGATACATCTATGGCCTCGAGATCGACTTTACCAAGCCGCAGGGGAGTGATGTCCGAAATCTGAGCCAGGTTATCCCCGTGAAGGATCAGCCATGACCATTGATCAAAATCCGATCGCGTCCGCCGGCGACCACCTGGCGGTCACGGATGCCCTGTACCGTTTCGGCGCCGGCGTCGACCACAATGACCTGGACCTGCTCACCTCGGCCTTCAGTCAGGACGTTGTGGTGGACTTTGGTCCCTGCGGTCGCAAGATGGGTCTCGAGTTCCCGCTGTTGACTGGGGACGAGACTGTCGTCAGCTTCTTGAGCGCGAACGCCGGGGCACAGACGACCAGCCACACAATCACGAACGGACGCGTCCATGTCGAAGGTGACGTCGCCAGGCTGCGAGCTTTGGTCGACGCCACCCACCTCCCGCAGGGCGACCATTCCCGTCGCTGCCAAATGATGAACTGGTACGATGTGGAACTCGTCAAGGGCGGGCATTTTTGGCGCATTCGTCGCCTCGTCATCGACAACGCCTGGTTCACCGGCGACCCGCAAGTGCTCCTGGGAAAGTAACGTTCTGGATGCCATGCCTGAGCAATCACTGCAACTCGTCCACGAGTTCACGTATCAAGTGGCGTGCGGGCCACCCCACGAAGTCGGGGACGGTCCCTACGGCGGCCGCCAATACTTTGAGATGACCGGCGGCCGGGTCGAAGGGCTACGGCTCATGGGAAAGCTCCTCGGAGCCGGCAGCGACTGGATGCTTACTGGCCCGGACGGCTTCA
>JACMKK010000428.1 GCA_014380115.1 Luteimonas sp.
CGAGGTGCCCTTGCGGTTGAAATCGCCTTCGAGGCCGTGGCCAACGGCTTCGTGCAGCAACACGCCGGGCCAGCCCGCGCCGACCACCACGGGCATGCTGCCCGCGGGCGCATCGACGGCGTCGAGATTGACCAACGCCTGGCGCAGCGCTTCGTCGGCGAAGCCGAACGCGCGCCCGCCGCGCAGCAATTCTTCGTAACCATATCGCCCGCCGCCGCCGCCGTAGCCCTGCTCGCGGCGGCCTTCGTGCTCGACGATCACCTGCACGTTCAAGCGCACCAGCGGGCGCACGTCGGCGGCGAGCACGCCGTCGCTGCGCGCGACCAGCACGGTATCGACGCCGCCCGACAGCCCCACCATCACCTGCTTCACGCGCGGATCGGCGGCACGCAGCAGCTTGTCGACCTGGCGCAAAGCCTCGACCTTGGTCTCGTTGTCGAGCACGTCGATCGGATCCTGCGCCGCGTACAGCGAGCGTCCCTGCCCCGCCACCAGCGCACGCGAGGGATGCGAGCCGCCGTCGCGCGCGATGGCACGCGCCGAATGCGCGGCCGTGAGCAGGGCCTCGGCATTGATGTCGTCGGAATAGGCGAAGCCGGTCTTCTCGCCGCTGATCGCGCGCACGCCGACGCCCTGCTCGATCGAATGCGCGCCGTCCTTGACGATGCCGTCCTCGACGGTCCAGCTCTCGCGCCGCGCATGCTGGAAATACAGATCGCCGAAGTCGATGCCCGGTCCGAGCAAGGCACCGAAAGTGCGCTCGAGCCCGTTGCTGTCGAGACCTGCCGGGAGCAGGAGGCGTGTTTCGGCGAGCTGGATGGGCAAGGTCATCAGGAATTCCGGATTGGGGACATCAGTGGCGCGGAGCGGCTCGTCTCCTCCCCTGCAAGGGAAGGCCGGGATGGGGATGGTGTCGGCAACCGCCGTGGCGATGGCTCGCAATCCCGCAACGTCATCACCCTGGCAGCAAAGGAACACCGCCGTGCGAGCCGTTCGGCACACCGACACTATGCGGCCGCAGGCTTCCGAATCAACCGGCAGGCGCCGGATCCGCCGTCTTTGCGCGGCTCTGCGTTCGTCCGACGACCTCGACCTTGGGGTCCTTCCAGGGTCCGGTGACGCGATAGGTCTTGGCCGACATCTGTCCGAGCGGCTTCTTCAGCACGGCGTTGGCGACCGCACCGAAGGCCGCGCCGACCGGACCACCCGCGATCGCGCCAACGGCGGTCAACAGGTTGCCGGTCTTGGGCAACACTTCGATGGTCTGGTCGAAGGTCTGCGCGCGCAGGTTGGCGGCGCCGCGGATGCTGATGTCGGCTGCGGGACCGACGATCACCAGATCGTCGCTGCGCGCCTGGCCGGCGCCGAAGCGTACGTTGCCCTCGATGCGGTTGAAGGCGAAGCCTTTCGAGAAGAAATCGCGGAAGTCGAGCGTCAGGCGGCGCGGGATCTCCGCGATGCTGAGCAGGCCGAGCACGCGGCCGGCGCCGGGCTCGACCTGCACCAGGCGTCCATCCTTGGCGAGGATCGACAGCGTGCCTTCCAGGGCGCCGACCTTGAACGTCGCCGGGCTGCCGGGCCAGTTCGCCTTGAACTTCGCCTCGCCCTTGCCGCCATCGATGCGGCTGCCGAAACCAAACCCCGATAGCAGAGCCCCGAAGTCCTCGCTGGCGATGACCGCGTCCAGGCGCGTGCGCGCGAAGCTGCCGCGACCGAGCCAGTCGCCACTGACGTCGATGCGCTGCTTCGGCGCCCGCGTCTGCAACTGTTCGATGCGCATGCCGCCTGCCACCGGGCGCGTGCGCAGCGACGCGCTGCCGACCTGCGCATCGCCAAAGCGCAGGTCGTCGACGGCGAGGTTGAGCGGCGGGATCGCCGCAGGATCGATGTCGTCGGCCGGCGGCGCAGCCGTTGCGTTGTCCGCCCCGACGGTTCCGACGCCGGCACCCGCGGCCTTCGCACTGCG